>NZ_JAMSHW010000022.1:0-76421 GCF_023757525.1 Pseudomonas sp. MWU13-3659
TGTCTTTCCACTCTTGCCGTTACGCTGGTTGGTTTCATCCTCTGGGCGCTGCGCGCCCGGCGGATAACCCAGGTGGTGGCCGAGTTCGGCACTCAAAGCGCGTTCGATCAGGGCCTTCTTAAACGCCGCAGAAGCATCCTCGATAGCCTCTGCGGACATCAGGCCCTCACCGAACTGCTCCAGCAGCTCTTTGGGGATTTTGGGCAGGTCACGCAAGGGTTTCTTTTTGGTTGGCATACATGCACCTCTTACTCATGTTATGCCCGAACACAAAATTTCTGACACCCTCCAAATCAGTGTCCAGCCAAGTACCTGTATGCCGCCCCACGCGCCAATCAAAGCCAATAACTTAAAGTCACCTCTGCCTACGCACTCTCGTCCAGTGATTAGCCGGGTTAGTTGACCAGCTGACCAGAAGCTCCCAAAGCCAATGACACATCCCCATAGTGCGTCCTGCAGTGCCGTGAACAAACCGAAAGAGTTCAGGATTAGGCCGCCCCATAGTCCTGGCACCACCAGCGTGTCCGGCAGCAAGTGGTGCTCACTGTCGATCAAGCTCAAAGCTAGAAGGGACCAGGTGAACAGCAGGGCATAGAAGGCCTGCATAGTTGGACCAAAATGCAGCGTCACCATGAGCGACAATGCACCACAGCTGATCTGCGCGAGCCAGATTTTTCGCGGAGAAAATCTCGCCGGTCGAAGGTCATAAGGCTTGTCAACATCCAGCCCCAGTAGTTCCTGCGCCTCTCTCTGCCACTGGTTCTCAAGGAGCGCCGGCAGCCAGCAGGCGCTCCACGCGCATAGGCGGCCGGCAAGCATGCCAATCACGATAGAGCCAAACTTCAGGGCGAGCTCATAACCCATCCAATCACTCATTGGTGGAGTCCACGCGGCGTCGAGGGTCAAGCAAGGCTTGCAACGAGGACAGGGCGGAATTCGCTGTCTGCATCGCGTTCGCTGTCGGTGCAGGCTTGTGAGCTGGTGGCTGGGAAGGCCGTGCAACCGCACTTGCCGCCGGGGGAGTTGGGGTTGGCATCGGAGTTGGAGCGGGCGCTGAAGGGCTCCACTCGGCATTGAAGTCACCTCGTATGGCCTTGCCAGCAAGGCTCGTGAGGTATGCAAGGGGCTTGGCCACGCTCCCGCTTGTGCAGCGATGCTTCCATTGGTTGATCACCGCCTCTCGGAGACCCTCCGGTACCGGCCCCATGATCTCGCGTGCCTTGACACGGTCCTCTGGCTTGAGGAGTTCAAGGGCAAGCAACCAGTTCACACCTGCACTCTCGCGCGGTTGTACAGAGCTTTTAGATACAGACCTGTTTGTATTTGTATACGTACTAGCTGAGTTCGGACTCCGAACTGTGGGTGTACTCAGTGAGTTCAGGCTGAGTTCGGAGTCCGAACTGAGGGGGAGATCCCCTTGTTTCGCTGAGTCTGTGCTGAATTCGGAATCCGAACTCAGTTCATCCACGGCCAAGTCTTGCTGAGTTCGGATTCCGAACTCAGGCGCGGTCAGTGCATTTTGCTTGGTCTCGACCGCCCAGGTCTGGGCATTCAGACGATCGCTAATCGTGTCGATGCGAGAGGGAAGTCGTCGTCCTACGTCGGGATCGCTGGTGAATTCTCGCCAGGTGATCGCCGCGATGTCCCTGATTGCTTTGTTCTGATGATCCATAGACTGCATCAGCAAGGTCATGTAGTCCTTGTCGAACTCCAGGGCCTCAGCCGGCGTGACAGGCTCGTCGTGTAGGAGATAGACGTTCCCCTGAACCTGGCCGTTGATCTCATTGCGCACGGTTCGGCCAAGGCTTAACCAGCGGGTTATGCGGAGCACGGTCAAGGCTTTTGCCACGGTTTCTCTGGAGGCAGGCTTCCCTGGATTCATACCCAGATACGGCCGCAGTTGATCGTAGGTGGGGAACGCTGTGATCCCATCTTCGTTGACAAGCAGTCGAAAGACTTGCCAGCAATTGCGCTCCAGGGGGGTCAGCCGGTTGTCGAGCAGGAGTTTACGCGGGACCGTTTCATGCGGATTTCCGCTGAATATGATCCCGGCGTAGGGGGTAGCAGGCGCTGCAGTAGGGGCGGTGTCCTCAGCTCTCTTCTTCTGTACGTGGGCCTCGAGTTGCCCCGAGGCCGAATCTAGGAGCGTGGAAATCGGGAACCGTGTGAGCTTCATCTTCTATGATCGCCTTCTCCAAGATGGGTAGGGGCGACGCAGCTTTCATCGACACGACGTAGGCCGCCCTCGTCCAATAGAGTGAGCTGTCGTCGCTCAGTGGCTTGGGGCCGTTCCTTGCTGCTGGGATACAAGCCGTGTTCGACCCACTGGGTGATCCGAGACCAGATCTGCGCAAGTGTTAAGCCGTCTGTGCTCAGTTCCTCGGCAACCAGCATGGCCACGTCGAGCATGGCCATGCTGTCCTGGAGCTCGACGGCGTGTGCATCCATCAACTTGGTCCAGCGGTACCAAATATGGTGTTCCTGGTCCTCCGAGAGCTCTGGCCATCGGCCGCGCGGCGCGCGCACCCCAATGACGGTACGCTGCAAAGCGATCTCTTGAGGCGTGAGCCCGAAGAACTTGCCGAGCAGGCTGGTGGTGGCCCCCAGTCGGATCGCGCGCTCAATCAGTCGAGCTTCCTCTTCTGTGCGCGCAGCACCGGTCAGCAGCTTGAGGATCATCGAACTGTTGATTGACACATTGACCCATGAAACAGGTGTGTTGCGTAGCAAGCTGAGGACTGTTGGGTGCTGGATCTGGCCCAGCACCTCAGGTTCAACTCCCATCTCTACACAGCGCTGAAGTTGCCCATTACGCATGAGGTCAAGCAGCTGTGACAGGACCGCTTCGTTAAGTGTTGACTTGGACATTGAGACTCCTCCCGTTCATCTCATCGAGTGTTCAGTTGTCCTGGACTGGCGAGGACCGTCTGAACTCTTCGATTTCCAAGTCGATCAACCGACGAGCCAGCCGAATGATGCGGAACAGTTTGACCAGCGCACCGTCGCTCAAACGGCCTTCGTCAGCTGGTGCTTGTCCAGCGCTCATGGGCTGGCCCAGCAGCAGTTGGCCCAGGCCAGCTGCGAATTCAAATTCAGCCAATGCACTGGCAGGATCTGGTTGCTCGTTCAGCATCTTCAGAGCGATGGCCATGGCACCGCTCAATGACTGAAGCAGTGTCAGCGTGTGTTGAGCTGTTGCAGTAACTTCAACGTCGGTGTCCGGCTGTTTGTACTTGAACCCGATACCGCCATCGATCGCCTGGATATCGCCAGGTCCGTTGACGGATTCGAGAACCTCCACGGCCAGCTGGGCCACCTGTCTGCGCAACTCGCCAGGTTGGTCAATCTGGCGCTCGATGTACCAGAGGTCTGTGACGGGGTGCAGTCCACCGGCTTGCACGGGGATGGCGACCAAGCAGTTTGAGTTGAAATCGGGCAGCGTTTCCCCATTGATGGCGGCAACCTTCGCTTTGGTCTCGATCACCCGCTGGCTGAGGTTCGCAGGGGACGCAATATGCCCTGCAATCCGTTCCTGCTGTTGCTCTGGTGTGAGCGAAGCTTCCGGCGCTGGATTAACTGGCTGTGGGGGCGTCTGCGAAGCATGCTGCGACCGCCCCGTACCTTCAGATGGTTGTTGCGATGGTGGAGGGGTTGAGGGTGCCCCTGTGCCTGGCGCAGGCGCGGGCGGAAGAGCCGAACCAGTTATCGGCAATTCAACCACCGGCGTCGAGCGACGGAGCTTGTCTTGCTGCTGGGTGATCTCTAGCAGGATGTCCTCGTAGCCGAGCGGCAGCGACTTTTTCATCGTGCCGATAAGCTCGTCCTGGAAGCGCTGGAACAGGAACTCTTCTGCTTCGCCTTCGAACTGGGCAAGGACGTCCTGGAACAACATTTCGAAGTCGACGCCTTCACTCGTGTAGTGCTTGTCCCAGCAGGCCAGCGCGGACTTCCTTAAAGCAAGAATTTTCTCGATCTGTGGCTTGCCGAGTCCGTTGTAGAGGAGGGCCGGTACGGCTGGCAGCAGGTGCTGAACCGTGTCCAGCATCCTGCTGATATGAGATGGGGAAATTGGATATCCGTCTTTCGTCAGACGGCGAGAGAGTTCTCGAATCCCAATCTCTTCCCCGCCTTCGGACTCATACAGCGCTTTGGCATTACCCACGCCCACTGCACGTTCGATGAACTTGAGCTCACCTTTGAGATCCTCGGCCAGGTGGCCGGTCAACATGATGATCTCGCCGCGGGCTTGGTCCCAAGGGCGGAACAAGAAGTTGATCGTCTGGAACTTGGGATCACCAGTCTCCTGGAACAATTCCTTCAGAATCGTGAGTCGCGTGTTGCCACCGTTACGGATCCGGAACTTTTCCTCACC
This sequence comes from Pseudomonas sp. MWU13-3659, assembly GCF_023757525.1. Taxonomy (NCBI): domain Bacteria; kingdom Pseudomonadati; phylum Pseudomonadota; class Gammaproteobacteria; order Pseudomonadales; family Pseudomonadaceae; genus Pseudomonas; species Pseudomonas sp. MWU13-3659. The sequence goes on from NZ_JAMSHW010000022.1 coordinate 4,373, forward strand.
CGGACGGCGCGTAATCGGCGGAGGAGTGTCGAGGCCTCGATTGCGAATCGACTCTTTGAGCTCGTCGTACCGAGGGTTGCGGGTGGTCCGAGGGTTGTCCTCCCAAGGGAGGACAACGTCGATGCTTAGCACCATTGGTGTATCAGCGATAGGATCGCTCATGGTTACGGTGGAGCCAGTAGGGCTGAAGCCGGGAGCCAGGAGCTTGGATTTGAGGTCTATAGCGGCCATATCAAGCTCCAACTGCAGCGTGGGACTGAGCCAGAGGAGAGCGGCGAACCAGGTACAACACTTCCTGGATGTCGTCCTGGGTCGGAACGGCGTTTTGCAGCAGGCGATCAATGATTTTGTAGGCGCGAACCAGCTCGGCCTTCATGTGGTCATGAGCCGAGATCATCTGGCCGTCGTCATCGTGCTTATCGCTCAACAAGGTTTGCTCCAGGCGCTCGATGATTTCGCTGTTCATCGACCGATGGTTCTGGCGAGCGACTTCTGCGACACGCTCACGCATGCCGTCTGGCAGGCGAACCACGAATTTGTCTGCGGTGCGGGAATTGGTTGCGTTCATGATGTTCTCCTTACTGGCTGCGCTTGAGTTGGTCGGTTAGCTGAGTGGGCAGGTTCTTGATCGTCAGGGAGCCGGTGTCGGCGTCGTAGGTGACGTTGGAGCCGAGAAGGTGCGCTTCAAAGCTGATTGACAGACCCTCGGCGCGGCCGGTGAAACGGCGGAATTGATTGAGCGTGCGTTTGTCGGCCGGGATCTCGGATGACAAGCCGTAGTCGCTGTTGCGGATGTGGTCGTAGAACGCCTGGGGCCGATCTTCATCGAGAACCTCTGACAGTTCCTGCAGATGGATCGGCTGGCCGAGCTTCGTTTGAGTGGTGGCGTAATCGAGCAGTGCGTGGGTCTTCTCCCGCGCGCTTTCTTCAGGGAGGTCCTCTTTCTCGACGTACTCGGTGAATGCCTCCAGCAATGTGCGGGTTTCACCTGGGCCATCGACGCCTTCCTGGCACCCGACGAAGTCGCGGAAGTAGTCCGAGCTCTTCCTGCCGGTTTTGCCTTTGACGATGGAGATGTACTGCTTCGAGTTCGGATTGTTCCGCCACTCGCTCAGGTTGATCCGGGCTGCGCAGGAGATGTTGCTGGTGTCCAGGTAGTGCGAGACGACAACGTTGAGCTCACTGTCCAGGCCAACGGTCTTGATCTGCTGGAGGACAGCGATCATCAGGTATTCGGTCATACCCTGCTGGTAGTGGGTGAAGAGCACCTGACCACCGACGGATAGTTGGACTTCTTCCATCAGCTTCTGCAGATGTTCGACTGCCATACGGCTGAAGCTGGTGAAGTCTTGCTGCTCCTCCAGATACTGCTTCAACCAGCCGCTGAACGGGTAGGCTCCCGACTCCCCATGGAAGAAACCCCAAGCTTTGCCTTGCTTAGCGTTGTAGCTGTCGTTCAGATCGGCCTGTAGATTCTCGATGACATCGGTAGGCGGTAGCTCAGTGTCTCGGGCATGTAGAACGGCCGGGCTGCCATCAGGTTGCTTGTCGACCAGGTGAACAATCGCGTGACGAATGGGCATTACTGAATCCCCCGAGAGGAGCTGTTATGGGCTTCTGCACGGCGGAAAAGAGCCCGAGCATTACGCTCGGTGCGATGGTCGCTCGGTGTGCAAGAAGTAAAGATTGGTGTGAAACCAGCCTTGGTGAACTTCAGGTGGCCGCTATTGGAACGGGTAAGGCTCCAGCCTTCGGCCAAGGCGAACTCGGCGAGCCGGCGAACGCTGGCATGTGCTCCGCGAAGGAGATTACGCATTACTGACCTCCTGGGCGGGGCAAAGGGCGTTGCCAGCTTGAATGGCCACGATCTCCGGGCTGCAGCCTGGGTAGTGGGTGGCCAGGTCGGTGAGGAACTCACGAGCTGTCTCCCGCGATCCAGGAATACGGAACACGACGGTGCAGTGATGGGCATCGTCTCCTGCCATGCTCAGGCTTGGCGCCACGTTGACTTTCAAACTGCTGCTCAGCAGGTGGTGAGGAACCCAGACGGACCAGAAGTAACTCGTCAGCTGGGCCGGCTGGGAGAGGAGAGTCACAGCCAGCGTGCCGCTACCGCAGGGCTCGACTTCGAGGTACTGCAGCCGCGCGAGCTCATGCAGAGGCGCCACCAGCTCCTGGCTGGCCACGGTCTGGCCAAACTGAGCGAGCCTGGTGATCACCTGGCTTACGGCATCGAGCCAAACCGGGTTGAGACCAGATTGGTGCGCGAACGCCAGGGCCGAATGCTCGGTGCCGGCGATTGCCGGTATCGATGGATAGGTGCGCTCAGCGTCCACTGGCGACCTCCTCGAGCAACTCAATGTCGTAGCTGTTGCATACCGGGCACACCAGCACCTCGGCTTCACCCTCCGGGGTGTGCTCCGCAGGGTGCACCTGGCGAACCAGGTGCAGCGGGAAGTGACGGTCACAGCCGAGACAGATATGGGTAACTAACTGGGATTGCATGGGCGTCATGCGGCAACTCCTTGCCAATGGTCAGCAGTGAGGTTTGCGAAGCGCGTCTGGTTGGCGATGAAAGCCGCACGGACATAGCCCGTTGGGCCCTGCCGCTGCTTGCCGATAATCAGTTCGGCAACGCCCTTATGCTCGGTGTCCTGGTTGTAAACCTCGTCCCGATAGACGAAGAGGATCACGTCTGCGTCCTGTTCGATTGCGCCGCTATCGCGCAGGTCGGCGTTTACAGGCCGCTTGTTCTGCCGTTGCTCCAGCGCGCGATTCAGCTGGGAAAGCGCGACGAACGGGCAGTTGAACTCCTTCGCGATACCCTTGAGGGACCGGGAGATCTCGCTGATTTCATTGGCTCGGTTCTCTTGGCCAGGGCAGCGCATCAGTTGCAGGTAGTCCGCCATGATCAAGCACGGCTTACCGAAGCGGCGGGCAGCCCGGCGCACCTTCGCGCGCATCGCGGCAGGAGTGAGGTTCGCGCTGTCATCGATGACAAGGCGGTTGCCATATGCGTTCATTCGGTGGACGGCGGCGGACAGCTTGGGCCAGTCCTCATCCTGCAGCTGTCCTGATAGGAGCCTGCCCAGATCGATATGGCCCAGAATCGCCAGCATCCGGTAGATCAAGGCCTCGGTCGGCATCTCCATGCTGAATACCAGCACGATCTCGTCAGGGGCTTTGGTCAGCGCCGCGTCGACGATGCTCAAACAGAACGAGGTCTTGCCCATGGATGGGCGCGCGCCGACGATGATCAGATCAGCTGGCTGCAAACCTCGCGTCATGTCGTCGAGGTCGGTGATCCCTGTCGGTACGCCTGTCACGGTAACGTGGCCGTTGAAGTTGGCGTCGATCTTGTCGACTACAGAGAGCAGAGCCTCGGTCATGTCGGCGAACTCGCTAACGACACGACCTTCGCCCAGCTTAAACAGCCTCTGCTCGAGCGTGTCCTGGACCTCAGCTGCGTCAGCTGCGAGTTCAGCCGCATCCCGGGTACCCTGGAAACACAAGGACATGATGCGGCGGAGGTGAGCGCGGTTGCGCACTATCTCAGCATATGACTGGATATTCGCTACAGACGGAGTGTTCTTGGCCAGCTCTGCCAGGTAGGAAAGGCCACCTACTTCCTCGGGGATGGCCATTGCCTCGAAAACCGTCACTACATCGAATGGGCTGTTTTTCTCTGACAGGTCCTGAATGGCAGTGAAGATCAGCTTGTGTTCAGACCGAAAGAAATCGTCCGCCTGCAGCAGATCACCGACCAGATCCCAGGCTTCGTTGTCCAGCATCAGCCCGCCCAGAACGCCTTGTTCGGCCTCGATGGAGTGAGGAGGGGAAAGGTTCAGATCGGTCATCTGGCACCTCCATGGGCAATGCTTGGCTGTCCACTGCGGCCAACGCCTCGGTGGAGCTGGGCGTGCTGGCCTTGCTCAATCCCTGCGTACAGCGAGCTACGGTCGTAGCCTTTGGCTTCGCTCGGCGTGATGTCGAAGCGCTTCAACTCAGGGTGATGCAAGGTCAAGTAGGCAGCGATATCCGCCTGGATATCTGGTGCTAGGCCACCAGCGAACTCTCGAACTTTGTAGGCCACTGCCCCGATCCAGCCCTCGGCAAAGAGCTGACCGCGACGCCGTTTGGTTTTCAGCTGGCACCGTTTCTGCTGCGAGACGTGATCGCGACGTGCTTTCTGCAGCTGTAGAACGAGGCTGCTGTAGGCATAGGCAGCCAGATCCGGACCGATACCCCTGCCAAGGAACTTGAAGCTGTACCCCTTCACTGGGTGGTAGTAGGAGAGGTGGCTGCAGTCGAAGGCGGCTGCGCACGTCGCGGCCAGAGAGTGCAGCCAATCCGCTGGGGAGCGACGAGTACCCGTGGGGACACTTGCTTCAAGCACCAGGTTGGCTCGAAGCTCCTCCGACTCGATGTTGTACTGAGCCATGAGTGCGCGCGCCTGACGCAGGGCGGTTGCAGCCTCGTGTGTGTTCGCTCCGGGGCTATTGGCCAGGGCCATCAGCTTGGTGACTTTATCGAGGACCTTCTGCTTGTCCATCACGAGCCCTCCCCAAATCGGCGAGGTCGGCTTCGCAGTGCCGATGCGACCAGTGCCAGGAGGTTCAGCGCACCGACAGCGCACAGTGCGTAGGCTGAGTAGACCGCACCCTGCAGGCCAAGCTCGACATGTGGGGCTTTGAAGACAGAGCCCAACCCATAAGCAGTGGCCAATGCCACGCAGCAGTTCATGAGGTACAGGCAGAGCGAGCCTGCGAACTGGGAAATGGAGCCAGAGGTCATCGAGCACCTCCGGACTGCAGGTGAAGGGGATCGGCGCCGATGAAAACCTCGGCGGGCACATCTGGCCACTCCATACGGAGAGCCTCAAAGTTGCCCTCGTTCCAGCAGCGCAGGAACTCCATGGGAGACTCGCATGCATGTTCTAGGACATAGGCGATCGCAGCCACAGCAGCATCGGGAAGATTCAGCTCAAGCGCCAAACTGCCATCGTCGGTAACTGTGAAGTTGTTAGTGTTGAGCTGGAATGGCATTCCATTCAGCTCAACTTTCACGGGCACCCAAGTGGGGACTTGGTGCTGCTGACGGACCGTAGCCAGGCGATCCTGGAGCATGCCCAACGTGAATGTTTTGGGAAGTTGCCCTTTCATGAGGCTGCCCCCTGTGCATCATTTGGGAGCAGAGCCTCTTTCCAGAGGCGCAGCGTTTCACGCTCTTCCGTCGTCAATGGAGCTTGAGCTACCGCTTCGGCGACTTTTTCCTGCAGGAGCCGCAAGCGGTCTTCAACAGACGAGCCGTCGTCGTAGGCCAGATGGCTGGTTACCTCGTCAATCAGAGAGTAGCGGATGGACCTTACGTTTCCCGAGCGGTGCTGTTCCACAGACATCCCATAAAGCCGCTCTGGAACTTTGAGGTCATTTCTGAGGTAAAGATTGAATTCGAGGGGGTTGTACGAGGTGTAAAACTGCCGGGCGCGATTCAGGATGAGTGCAGCTTTGATCGTCTCCACCAGTTCTTCATGGGTTTCCGTGGGCAATGGGAATGTGCGGGCAATCAGCTGCTTCGCCAGTGCGTCCCGCGCATCTTGTCGGCGTTTCGTTTCCTTCTCGGTCCGAACCCGTTTTTCTTTTGCATGGGTCACGTTATGGCCGATCGATTCAATGAGTTGTGCGGTATTACGCAGTAACTCGCGCTGTTCATGGTTCAGAAGGTCACCGAGCGAACCGAGTAAGCCGCTACCCACTTTCCAACCGTTGGCCAGCTTGTGCAGCTCTCCAGACGTTGACGTCAGCTTTTTCTGGACACCGCGTAATTCATTCGAGCTGTAAAGTTTGCCGATCCTGAGGACTTCATCAGCAGTGATCCCGGCAGCGTCGGTAATCGCGTGTTTACTCATCGCGGCGAGCCTCCTTCACGATCTCGGCTACACGCTCTTCGGTCATCGCTTCGAAGCGGTCTGTCCACTCAGGGAAGGCCTCGATAGCCAGACTACGGATGACGCTCAGCGCCGATGGAGACTTGCGGTTCGATGGTTGACGGTATTCAAGTCGATGGGCCGGCACACCTTGGCTGGCGGCCTTCTTGAAGATGACGGCGTCAGGAATGATCGATTGCAGGACGGTGTAGTCCGGGTTTCCATCGAAGATTTCACGCACGGTGCGATGGATCTCACGTGCGTCAGCGGTCTCATCCAGGCCGTTGATGATGATGTTGATGTGGGGAATGGTGAGGCCGAAACGCGCGTAACTGCGCAGCCCATCCATCATATGGAGGGTTCCACGGCTGAATTCGCGCGCGGCCAACATGTTCGGGGGGAGAGGGGAGAGGATGACGTCGGAGGCAAGTACGACCATCTCCAGCATCGCGGAGCGGGCACCCTGGGTGTCGAACAGGATGAGGTCGTACTCGGCATCGAGTGCCGACATCAGATTTGCTAGTCGCAGTCTTCCGTCCGGAGCCTGCAGTATGAGGTTGTTCAGCTGGTTGTTGGAGTCGTTCGAGATGATGACGTCCAGGTTCTTGATCGAGGTGCGGGAGATGATCTTGTCCCGGTCGGTCTCGTTCTGGGACAGCAGCTCGAAAATTCCGCCCGGGGCGGTGTATTCGAGAGGGTAGTAGGAGGATGCCGAGGGCTGGACGGGGTCCAGATCGATGAGGAGAGTGCGGAGGCCTGCGTCAGCGACGAATGCTCCCAGATTGGTAGACCCGGTGGATTTGCCGGTGCCGCCTTTGGTGGAAACCTGACCTGCGCGTTTTGCTTTTTTCGGGTGTGTCATTGCGATGCCTCTAATGTGGATTTCATTAGAGGCTGCGTGTCTAGGCGCGGAAATGGTGCTTAAAACCCCTCCCTAGATGGAAATTTCGGCCTAGATCCCAATTGTCTTTTAACCAATTGGTCGTAGGTTCGAATCCTACACGACCCACCATATGCAGTATGAAAAACCCCGCTTCCAGCAATGGAGCGGGGTTTTTCGTTTTCACCGTCCAGCCCGCCCAAGGCTGTCGAGCCTCTGGCGGTGGTGTTTCAGGCGAATGTCCGACAGCGGCACGTCACTGCGCGCACAGCTGGAACTCCCTGAAGTTGTAGGAGCCGCCCGAGCCCCAGCTGACATGCAGGATGTCACCCTGGCCATAGTTCACGACGTCGGCGCCGACATGGTAGCCAAAGGCTTCGACCGAGAAGCCGCCGCTGACCTGGTCCAGTTCGTCGGTGCTGAGGGTGCGGAGTTTTTCTTGTTCGGTGTTCATCGAGAGCTTCCTCATTTCTCGTTGGTGTTGTTCCGTCTGAGGTACGCCCTGAGGTCCAGGGCATGGCGAAATACTTTCCCGCCCCACCTGTTTCCGGCAATAGCACGGGTGACCTAATGTCGTGATGCCACTGCCATGGCGCCCTCCAGCTGACCTCCATGAGCTTCGCGCAATAGTCCACCTGTACTAGTGCCGACGGGTTTCTGCCTGTTTAGGCTGGCAGTACAGGTTTGCCGGAATCGTGGTCAGGGAATGCTATTTCGAAAGGAAGCGTTGCACGCAGGCAGGAACAAGGAGCTGGGCAACGTGGTGCTGGTTTCACCGCCGTCGTTGCGGCTGGCGGGTGCCGGCGCGGTGCTGTTCTGCATCCTGCTGGCGCTGTTCCTCGGCCTTGCCAGCTACACCCGGCGTGAGGCCGTCACGGGTGTGCTGGTGCCTGAAGGGGGGCTGGTCAAGGTATTCGCCCCCCAGGTGGGTGTGGTCCAGGACCTGGCTGTCAGCGAAGGTCAACAGGTACAGGCGGGGGCGGCGTTGCTGACCCTGGTCAGCGACACCCATAACGGCGATGCCGATGCGAACCAGGTCGCCATCAGCCGCCTGATCCAGCGCCGCAACAGCAGCTTGGCCGATGAAATCGCCGAAACCAAGGTGCTGCACCAGCAGGAGCGCGAGGGCAAGCAGCGGCGCCTGGCGATGTTGCAGGGCGAGCAGGACAAGGTTGCCGCGCAGATTGCCCTGACTACTCAACGCTTGGCCCTGGCCCAGGGCATCGCCGAACGCTACACGGAATTGCAGCGCCAGGACTTCGTTTCCCGCGACCTGCTGCAAGCCAAGCAGGATGCGGTGCTCGAAGTGCGCCTGCGGGCCGAAGAGCTGAACCGCTCGCTGCTGGCCCTGCGAAACGACAGCGCCGCCCTGCGCGCCGAGCTTGCCGAACTGCCCTTCAACCAGACCAAGCAACTGGCCGACCTCGACCGACGATTGCTGGAGAGCCAGAGCAGCCTGCTGGAAAGCGAGGTCAAGCGGCAGGTCGTCATCACCGCGCCGGCTGCCGGGGAGGTGACCGCCATCGGCGTGGTCAACGGTGCCCGCGCCGACGTCAGCCGCCCACTGTTCAGCCTGGTGCCCCAGAACAGCCAACTCTATGCCGAACTGTACGTGCCCAGCCGCTCAGCCGGTTTCGTGCGGCCCGGACACGCCGTGATGCTGCGTTATCAGGCCTATCCCTACCAGCACTTCGGCCTGGCCCGGGGAACGGTGGCCTCGGTGTCGCGCAGTGCATTGCCCGCCGATGAAATCATGACTGTCGGTGCGGCCTCCGAAGCGTTGCGCGAGCAGGGGCCGTTGTACCGGGTGCGGGTCACTCTGGAGCGGCAGAACCTGTTCGCCCGCGGGCGCGAAGAACGCCTGCGTTCGGGGATGCAATTGGACGCCGACATCATGCTGGAAAACCTGCCGCTCTATGAATGGCTGCTCGAACCGCTGCGCGGCATAGGAAAACGACTGTGAGCATCGCCCAATCCTTGAATTTTGGTGTCGGCCGCAAGTTGCCGGTCATCCTCCAGGTCGAGGCGGCCGAGTGCGGCCAGGCCTGCCTGGCGATGGTCGCGGCTTTCCACGGACAGGTGCACGACCTGCCATCGCTGCGTCAAAAACTGTCGCCCTCGATGAAGGGCGCGACCCTCAAGCAACTCATGGCCATGGCGGCACAGCTGGGCCTGGCCAGCCGGCCGCTGCGCCTGGAGCTGGAGGCGCTGGAACGGCTCAAGCTGCCCTGCATCCTGCATTGGAACTTCAACCACTTCGTGGTGCTCAAGGAGGTCGGCCCCCGTTGGGTGACGCTGCACGACCCGGCGCGTGGCGTTTGCCGGCTGACCCGCCAGGCGGTGTCCGAGGCCTTTACCGGCGTCGCCCTCGAGCTGTGGCCGCACACCGATTTCCAGCCCGGTGAGACGAAGACTCCGTTGCCGCTTCGGCGTTTGCTTGGTCGGGTGCAGGGCTTTGGCGGGGTGCTGGGGCATGTGCTGGCATTGGGCGCGGCGCTGGAAGTGTGCATGATCCTCACGCCGTTCTTCCTGCAAACTGTAATCGACAAGGTACTGGTCAGTGCCGACCGCGACCTGCTGGCGGTGCTGGCACTCGGTTTCGGCCTGCTGCTGGTGGCCCAGCAGGCCCTGTCGCTGGCGCGGTCCTGGGCGTTGATGTACCTCGGCACGCTGTTGGGTAGCCAGTGGCAGATCAATGTGTTCAACCACCTGATACGTTTGCCGGTGGCTTACTTCGAGCGCCGCCACCTGGGCGATATCGTCTCGCGCTTCGGCTCGCTCAAGGCGATCCAGCGCACCTTGACCACGTCGTTCATCGAGGCCTTGCTCGACGGGGTGATGACGGTGGTGACCCTGGCCTTGATGTTCCTCTACAGCCCGCCGCTGGCCTTGATCGCAGTCGCCGCCATGCTGCTCTATGCATTGGCGCGTTGGGCCTGGTTCGGCCCATTGCGGCGGGCCAGCGAGGAGGAGCTGGTGCGTGCCGCCCGGCAGCAGAGCTACTTCCTGGAAACCATGCGCGGGGTGCGCACACTCAAGCTGTTCGCTCGCCAGGAGCAGCGTGCCACGGCCTGGGGTGGCCTGTTGGTGGACGAGATCAATGCCGGGCTGCGTCCGCAGAAACTGCAATTGTTGTACCGCGCGTTCAACGGTCTGCTGTTCGGCACGGTGACGCTGCTGGTGATCTGGCTGGGTGCCAGGCAGGTGATCGAGGGGGTGTTCAGCGCCGGCATGCTGATCGCCTTCAATGCCTACAAGGACCAGTTCAATGGCCGGGTGGCGGGCCTGATCGACAAGCTGGTGGATGTGGTGATGCTGCGCCTGCATGGCGAGCGCCTGGCAGACATCGTGCTGCAGCAGGCCGAGGGGCGGGGAGGGCTGGTGGATGTGCCTCCGGACGGCCCGGTGCCGCGGCTGGAAGTGCGTCAGTTGCGGTTTCGTTATTCGGACCATGAACCCTGGGTGCTCGATGGCCTCTCGCTGACCGTCGAGCCGGGCGAGTCGCTGGCCATTGTCGGGCCCTCCGGGTGCGGCAAGACCACCTTGCTCAACGTCATGCTTGGCATCCTGCCACCGGTCGAGGGGCAGGTGCTGCTCGACGGTGAGCCGGTGGACGCGAACAACCTCGAGCGGCTGCGGGCCATCAGCGCCACGGTGCTGCAGGACGACGTGCTGTTCGCCGGTTCCATCGGCGACAACATCAGCTTCTTCGCCAGTGACGTCGATCAGGCCTGGGTCGAGCAATGCGCCCGGCTGGCCGCAGTGCATGAGGATATCGTGCGCATGCCGATGGCCTACAACACCCTGGTCGGGGACATGGGCACGGTGCTGTCGGGTGGGCAGAAGCAACGCATCCTGCTGGCGCGCGCGCTCTATCGCAAACCCCGGTTGCTGTTTCTCGACGAAGCCACCAGCCACCTGGACATCCAGCGTGAGAACGCGGTGAACCAGGCCCTGCAAGCGTTGAACATCACGCGGGTGATCGTTGCCCATCGACCAGACACCATACGTTCGGCCCAGCGCGTGGTGGTCTTGGTCAACGGTCGTTTGGCTGGCAATGGTCCTCGGCAAGACGCCGCGCCATGAGCCCGGGGCGCCGCTTGGCCGCAGTGCTTGCGCTGTCGAGCTTGCCGTGCCTGGCCGCTGGGTCGTCATTGCAGGCGTGCCCCGGGGCTTTGCGGGCGGGCGAGGCGCTGGGGCTGTCGCGGGCGGTGGCCATGGCCCTGTGCGCCGACCCTGAAATCGAGGCGGCCTGGCGCACGCAGCTCAGCAGCCAGGCCAGCATGGAGGCCGAGCAGTCTGCCTACTGGCCGACACTGCAGGGCGTCGCCAGCAGTGGCAGGGCCAACCGCAAGACCCGTTACGAGGGGTTTTCCGACGCCAATTCCACGCTGGATGCGCGTACCAGCAGCTATGGGGTGAACCTCAATTGGGTGCTGTACGATTTCGGCCTGCGCGAAGCCAAGGTGGAAAGTGCCCGGCAACTGCTCAATGCAGCCAGCAGCAGCCGGGTGGCGAAGATCCAGCAGGTGGTGCTCGACACCAGCAAGGCGTTCTACCAGGTGCAGGCCAATGGCGCATTGCTCGAGGCACGTCGCAGTATCGAGGCGCTGGCCGCCGACAGCCTCAAGGTGACAACCGCCAAGCACCAGGCTGGTGCAGGCGAGCAGGCCGACCGCCTGCAGGCGCAGACCACCTATGAGCAGGCCCGGCTGGAGCGGGTGCTGGCCGAGGGGGACCTGGCCGAGACCGAGGGGGCGCTTGCCAGTGCGCTGAGCCTTTCACCCTCCACGCCGTTGCAGCTCGAGGCCCTGGATGAGCCCGAGGGGCAGGAGGCCGCCTTCATGGCCAACGTCGATGCGCTGATGGAGCAAGCCAGGCTCAACCACCCGTCCGTGGCGAAGGCCCGTGCCGAATGGTCGTCGAGCCTGGCCAGGGCCGACGCCGAGCGCGCCCAGGGGCGCCCGAAGATCGCTCTGTACAGCAGCTATCGGCATGACGACACGCCAGTGGAACAGGTGGCGTCGCGCCAGCAGATCGAGACCTGGACGGTGGGCGTTCAGGTTACCGTACCGATTTTTGACGGTTTCCTCGCCCGTCGCCGGGCCCGCGCCGCCGAATATGAAGCCGGCGCGCGCGAGCAAGACCTGCAGCAAACTGAGCGCAGCGTTGCCCTGAATGTGTGGCGTAGTCGCCAGGCCCTCGAGGCGCGCACCCAGGCCCTGGTCATCAGTCGGCGCCTGGTCGGGAGTGCCAGCCAGTCGCATCGGGTGGCATTGGGGCGCTACAAGGCCGGAGTCGGAAGCATCATCGAGCTGCTGAATGCGCAGAATGACCTGGCGAGCGCGCAACAGCGCCGGGTCAGTTCGGTGGTCGAATGGTATACCGCCAGGCTGCAGTTGGCGGCGGACCTGGGGCAGCTGGGACAGTGACGGCTCACTCAGTCAGGCTGGATGCCCGTGGGCGGCATTGCATATGCCGGCTTTGTCGTGTTCACTATCTGATCGCGTATAATCTCGTTCGCCCGGCGCAACACTGCCATGTTGCCCGTCGGGAGGCCATTCCACCGCGGCCAGAGGCGCCTCAGATCAATGACACATGGAAGCGAGCACCACAGAGAGACCCAGCCCCCGCTGATCTCCGTCGTGGCACCCTGCTATAACGCCGAGAAGTACTTGCAGGAGGCCCTGCAGAGTATCTTTGCTCAGGATTACCCGAACTTCGAAGTCATCATCGTCGATGATGGCTCGAGCGACCGCAGCGTGGAAATGCTGCGCGAGTTGCAGAAAACCTACGACTTCACGCTCCTCACCCAGGCCAACCAGGGCGTCAGCGGCGCACTCAACACTGGGCTTGCCCATGCCCGTGGCGTCTATGTGTCGACGCCGGACCTGGACGACATCATGCTGCCGCATTCGCTCAGCGTGCGTGCCCGTTATCTGGACGAGCACCCGCAAGTCGGGTGCGTGGGGGCGCTGATCACCTACATGGATATGGACGGCCGCGACACCAAGGTGCAGCAACGCAGCGAGATCAAGACCTTCAGCTTCGAGCAGATCCTGCGTGAGGCCGTGGTGATCGGCGCGCCGGCCTCGTTGTACCGCATGGAAGCGATGCGGGCGGCGAAGTTCTATGATCCGGCGATCAGGGTCCAGGACTTCCAGATGACCCTGCGTATCGCCTCGCAGGGCTACGAAATCCACGAGCTTCCGGTATGCGTCACGCGTTATCGGCGCCACCCCAACAACCTGTCGCGAAAGTTCAAGGTGCTGCTCGAGGCCGACCTCAAGACCATCGCCCCGTATCGCGAACATCCGGCTTACGCCTGGGGGCGTTCGGTGCTGGTGCACAAGGCCTTGAAGTATGCGGTGGTCTCGGACAAGGGCTATGCCTGGGAACTGCTGCGTGGCATTCCACTGCGCCATTACAACAAGACTACCTTCCGGCGTATCAAGCGCCTGTTGTTCCACCGTTGATGGCTCCTTCCAACCTCGCCCCTGGATACTTTTCTTGAACCTCTGGCAGAAACTGATCAATCGCCGGGAGCGCAAGCGTCTGCGCGCCATGGACAAACTCGACCGGGCAGCGGAGAAAATCCGTTTGAGCTACCCCCGCGCCAGTGTGGGCGTGGGCAGCTATGGCACGCCGGTGGTCACCGAGTTCGGTGACGATGCGGTGCTGCGTATCGGCAACTACACCTCGATTGCCGCGGGGGTGCAGGTCTTGCTGGGTGGTGAGCACCGCACCGACTGGCTGACCACCTATCCGTTTCCGGCCATGATCAAGGGCCTGGACGATATCAAGGACTATGCCCCGAGCAAGGGCGATGTGGTGATCGGCAGCGACTGCTGGATCTGCACCAATGCGATGATTCTCTCCGGGGTCACCATCGGCCATGGCGCGATCGTTGCCGCCGGTGCCATGGTCACGCGCGACGTGCCGCCTTACGCGGTGGTGGGCGGAAACCCATGCAAGTTCATCCGCTGGCGCTTCGACGAGCCCGTGCGCGAGGCGCTGCTCGAGGCGGCCTGGTGGGACTGGCCGGTCGATGAGGTGAAGGCGGTGGCGCGCATGCTCAGCAGTGGCGACCTGGACGCCTTCCTCGACTACGCGCGCAAGCGCCAGGCAATCACCACGCCTTGATGAAAGGCATTGCGCCAACCCCGTAGGAGCCAGCCTTGCTGGCGAACACCGGCAAAGCCGGTGCCAGGCTCCTCGTCACTTACTTCCTGCTCATATCTTGCCAGGCTTGGGTATGTCACTGCTGACCGTCTGCTGCTTGTCGGCCTTGCCGGTGGGCAATTTATCGAAGTCATGCAGGCCATTCTTCGCGTAGGGGTTGCCGATCCAGCGCGGTGTGGCGACGAACTGATCGCTGACCACACTCTTGGCCGGCTCGTAAAGGTCGTAGCTGAGGCCGGCCAGGTCGGACAGCGTATGGATCAGGTGCGCGCTGCTGTATGGGCGAGCGGCCGCCGCCTGCAGGTCGCGTGGGTGGCTGGCCTGCCAGCTCGGTGACGTCCAGAGCAGGAACGGAATGGTGTACATCGGCCGGGTCGGATCGCCTTCGTTGCGGCCCAGGCGGTCATGGTTGCCGGAGCTGTAGACGTCCTCGCCATGGTCGGACAGGTACAGCAGGAAGCCGTTCGGGGTGCTCGCCGAATAGCGCTTGATCAGGCTCGACACCACAAAGTCGTTGTAGCGCACCGCGTTGTCGTAGAAGTTGTAGGTTTCGACCTGGTCTGGCGTCAGCGCCGCAGGCGCCCCCTGGTTGTCCTTGAAGTGCTCGTACTGCGCCGGGTAACGGTAGCGGTAGTCCATGTGCGTACCGAGCAAATGAACAATGATGAGCTTCTTCGGCGCCGGGTCCTGCAAGGCCTTTTCAAACGGGGGCAGCACCACGTCGTCGTACTGGCTGGCATTCTGGTTGCGCTGGTTGTTCAGGTACACCGGCTCGTCCGTCTGCTGGGAGAAGGTGGTGAGCATGGTGTTGCGCTTGGTCATGGTCTGCTGGTTGGTGATCCAGAAGGTCTTGTAGCCCGCCTGTTTCATCAGGTTGATCAGCGACGGGTCGGTGAGGAAGCGATCAGGGTGCTCTTCGTCGCCGAAGGTCAGGATCTGCTGCATCACTTCGATGGTGTAGGGGCGCGGCGAGACGACGTTGCGGAAGACTGTCAGGCCCTTGTCGCTGGCGGCCAGGGCGTCGAGGTTGGGCGTGGTGTCGCGGTTGTAGCCATACAGGTGCATGTGCTCGCGGGTGGTGGATTCGCCCAGTACCAGCACCAGGGTGCGCGGCGTGTCGCCGTTGCTGTCCTTCAGGCCTTGCAGCGGCGGCAGCGCGGCGTTCTGGTCAAGCAGTTCCTGCATGTTGTCCAGTTGCTGGCGGTACTGCCGATAGCCGACCACCAGTTGCCACGGCACGGCGGGTTCCATGCGCTGTTCGACCTTTTCCCGGGCATCGGCGAACGAGCGTTCCTGGGTGACCATTTGCTTGTAGAAGGGGTAGACCAGGAGTGCGGCCAGCAGTGCGACGACCAGTGGCAGGCGAGTGTGCAGGGGCAGGGTGACTGGTCGGATGCGTCGCCACAGCCATACGGCAACGGCCGTATAGAGCAGCAGTGCCAGGCACAGCGTGACACTGAAGTACTGGCTGAAGTATTCACTGGCTTCGGCGGTGTTCGATTCGAACATCACGAAGATGACGCTCTGCGAGAACTCCTGGCGATAGATGCCGAAGTAGCTCAGGCCCACCAATGATGAAGCCCACAGCACCAACCCGATCAGCGCGGACAGCGGGCGGGTCAGGCGCGGCAACAGCAGAACCGGGGCGAGCCACAGGCTGCTGAGGATGAAGGCGTCACGAAAGCCGGCGAAGCCGGTGGTGCCGCTGAACAGCAGCAGTGCCTGGGTGACGCCGGAGAAGTACCAGAAGAACAGCAGCAGCCAGCCTAGGCCGGCCCAGTCCACGCGTTTGCGAGTAGGGGAAGAAGAAGTCGACACGTATGCCTCGTTGCACCTGAAATGGCCGGATCTGGCGAGCGGCGGGTAAGGGAGGCGACGCTAATGCAGGCAGCGTGAAAAGAACGTCAACACGACATGAAAGTCTTGGAGGGGCATCGACCCTGTAGGAGCGGCTTCAGCCGCGATGCAGGCGACGCGGCGTCTGGCACCCGCTGTGCGGGTGATCGCGGCTGAAGCCGCTCCTACAGGGGGGGCCATGAGCGTCGGCTTATACCCGGAACTGCTCCATCAGCGCCTGCTGCTGGTTGGCCAGGCGATTCAGTGCCTGGCTGATCCGCGCCGACTCGTCGGCCTGGCCCGACAGTGACTCGGTCACATCGCGGATCCCAGCCACGTTGCGGTTCACCTCTTCGGCTACCGCGCTCTGCTCCTCGGCCGCCGAAGCAATCTGCAGGTTCATGTCGGTGATCACCGTCACCGCCTCGCCAATACGTTGCAGGGCGGGAAGGGTCTGCTCCATCTGTGTGGCGCTGTCCTGGGCCTGGCGCTGGCCGCCGTGCATGGCCTCGACCACGTCCCGGGTACCCTGTTGCAGGCCTTCGATCACCTGGCGGATCTCTTCCACCGACACCTGGGTGCGCTGCGCCAGGTTGCGCACCTCGTCGGCGACCACGGCAAAACCACGCCCGGCCTCGCCGGCGCGGGCAGCCTCGATGGCGGCATTGAGGGCCAGCAGGTTGGTCTGCTCGGCGATGGCGCGGATCACCTCCAGCACCGAACCGATCTGCTCGCTGCGGCTTTCCAGTGCGCGTGCCTCCTGCATCGCGGTGTCCATGCCGTTGGCCAGCCGGCCGATGGCTTGGCGATTGGCGTCGACCAGCGCCAGCCCTTCGCGGGCGGCCTGGTCGGCACCACGGGCGGCTTGGGCGGCTTGCGAGGCATTGTGGGCGACGTCCTGGGCGGTGGCGCTCATCTCGTTGGCGGCGGTGGCCACCTGTTCGATCTCGCGGTGCTGTTGCTGCATGCCGGCGCTGGTCTGGCTGGCGATGACCGCCGATTGATCGGCGGTGCCACGGGCTTCCTGCAGCGAGCCCTTGACCTGGGCGATCACCGGCTGGAGCTTGTCGAGGAAGCGGTTGAACCAGCCGGTCAACTGGCCCAGTTCATCGTCGCGGGCGTAGTCCAGGCGCCGGGTCAGGTCGCCTTCGCCGCTGGCGATATCCTCCAGCCGCGCAGCCACGGCGAGGATCGGCCGGGTCACGCCGCGGGCGGTCAGCCAGACCAGCAGCAGGCCGGCGACCGCCGCGCCCAGGCCGATCAGCAGGCTGCTCAGGTTGGCGCTCTGGTTGTGGGCGTCCAGGCGCTGGTTGAGGGCCACCGCCGGTGCCTGCAGCACCTGCTCGGGCAGTTCCAGCAGGACCTGCCAGGGCGCGGCGTCGGGGATTGGGGTGAACGGTCGGGCGACGCGCAGCAGGCCGTCAGCCACGGTCTGTTCCAGGGGCTTGGCCAGCTTGCCGGCGTCACGGCTGTTGCCGGCCAGTAGCCCGGCAGGGCTGACGATGCTGACTTGGCCCTGGCCGTCGAACAGTTCCTGGCGGCCGTCCAGGCTCAGTTGCTGGAGGTTGTCCAGGCCGATGTCCAGGCCGAGTACACCGACCACCTTGCCGCCTTCGAGCAGCGGCAGAGCGATGCTGGTCATCAGTACCTGGCGACCGTTGACCTCGTCGAAGTACGGGTCGAGCACGCAGGCCTTGGCGGTCTGTTGCGGGCAGGTCAGCCAGCGGTTATAGGGGGAGCCGTTGGCGCCGAGCGTGGTGTCGGCGAGCATCGACTCGGGCATGGCTTCGGCTTGCAGCGCGCCAGGGCTCGATTGCGACCAGTACAGCGAGAAGCGCCCGCTGTCGTTGCTGCCCAGCTCGGCCTGGGCGACGAAGCGGCTGTCTTGGTGGTCCAGGGCATTGGGTTCGAAGACCAGGTACAGGCCGGTCAGGTTCGGGTTGCCCGCCAAGGCGCTGCGGGCCTGGGCGGTGAGTGCCGCACGCAGGTCGCTGTCGCCGCGTGCCTTGAGTACCTGCACCAGGCGCGCGAAGCCGTTGCCGTACTGGTAGGCATCCATGAAGTAGCGCTGGATGCGCAACGCCTGGGTCTCGGCGTGGGCCTGCAGGCGCAGGCGCGCGCTGTGCTCGAGCATCTCGGCGTTGGCCTGGCTGACCAGCGCCGCGCTGCGCCTGGCCTGGGTGAGCGAGGTGGCGACCAGCAGGGCGACGATGGCCAGCAGGCACAGGCCGGCCAGCAAGGTGATCTTCCACTGGATGGAGAGGCGACGCAGCGGCATGGTGACGTTCCTTTTGGTTCAAGCACAACGCCCGCGATCAGGCGCGGGCGTTGTCGTGGGCGGGTGTCATTCAGCGACGTAGTTGGGCGGTGCGACCCGGAAGGCCTTGGTCAGCCAGGCCAGGTACAGCACCCCGAGCGCGGCCCAGATCCCGCCGAACAGCAGCGAGTTCTGGTTCAGGTCCAGCCACAGCGAGACGATGATGCAGAAGCCTATCGTCGGCGCCACCAGATACTTGAGGTTGTTCGTCAGGCCCTTGTTCTGGCCCTCGCGGATATAGCAGTGGTTGATCACCGACAGGTTGACGAAGCTGAACGCCACCAGGGCGCCGAAGTTGATGATCGAGGTGGCGGTAACCAGGTCGAAGAAGATCGCCGACAGCGAGATCAGGCCGACCACCGCGATGTTCATCACCGGGGTCTTGTAGCGCGAATGCAGGCGGGCGAACACGCTGGCCGGGATCACGTTGTCGCGGCCCATCACGTACAGCAGGCGCGAGACGCTGGTCTGCGAGGCCAGGCCAGAGGCGATGGTGTTGATCACCGTGCAGGCGATGAACACCGACTGGAACAGCTTGCCGCCGACGTACAGGGCGATTTCCGGCAGGGCTGCTTCCTGGTCGTGGAAGCGCGCCATGGTCGGGAAGTAGGCCTGGATGAAGTACGACACCAGGATGAACACCGCGCCACCGATCAGGGCAGTGAGGAAGATCGCCCGGGGGATGGTCTTGCCCGGATTGCGGGTCTCTTCCGACAGGCAGGTCACTGCGTCGAAGCCCAGGAACGAGAAGCACAGGATGGTCGCGCCGGCGGCCAGCGCGGCGAACTGGGTCTGGTCATCGGCGAACGGCACCAGGCTCCAGGCGGTGCCCAGCCCTTCGCCGTGGCCCAGGCCACGCCAGCAAAGGTAGAGGAACACGGTAATGATCGCTACCTGCACGACGACGAACAGCAGGTTGAAATGCGCCACCAGGTTGACGCTGCGCATGTTGATCAGGCTGATCAGGGTGACGAACCCGGTCACCCATACCCAGCCCGGCACCTCGGGGAACATCGCCGACAGGTAGAGCTTGGCCAGCAGTGCATTGACCATGGGCAGCAACAGGTAGTCCAGCAGCGACGACCAGCCGACCAGGAAACCCACATGCGGGTTGATGGCGCGCTGGGTGTAGGTGTAGGCCGAGCCGGATTGCGGGAAGCGTCGCACCAGGGTGCCGTAGCTCACTGCGGTGAACAGGATGCCCAGCAGCGCCAGGATGTAGGCGCTGGGCACATGCCCGGCAGTAATGCCCGAGACGATGCCGAAGGTATCGAACACGGTCATTGGCGTGAGGTACGCCAGGCCGATGATCACCACGTGCCAGAGGCGCAGGGATTTGCGGAATTGGCCGTTGCCGGGGGCGCTGTGGTCAGGCTGCATGCGGGCGGCGCTCCTGATCCTGGACAATGGGCACGGCGTGCGGCGGGCACGGCAAGGTCGAGCGGACAGGCTCCATGTTGTTCACCTTTTATGTTGGAGCGAGGGAGTGCGCGGGGTGGGCGCGGGTATCAGGGCAGGCAGTGCCGTGACGAGGAAGGCGGCGCTTGAGGGCTGGGGCGATTGGGCATCATGGCGGCGCTTTTTTCTTCTTCGTGAGTGGGGCGCGTGCAAGGTGGGGGAAATAAAAACGATGGGGGATCGAGTGTCAAGTTAAACATGACAAAGGGATAGATGACCCTTATTGGTATCGGGTTTTTTGGTCGCGTTTTGCTTTATTTTTGTCGTTTCAGGGAGCGTAAGTCGATTTCGGTGTTCGTAAAAATTGACAATCTCTTGATCATGTCCGTTTCCTGTGGGAGCGGCCTTGCGCCGCGAAAGGGCTGCTTGGCAGCCCCAGGAATTCAGCGTTGCCGCAAAGATCGCGGGGCCGCTTTGCGGCCCTTTCGCGGCGCAAGGCCGCTCCTACGCGGTTCACGCTAGTCTTGGGCAGACAGAAAACCCAGTGAAAGCGCCGCGTTCCCGGGCCGTCAGTGATATTCTTGCTCCCTTGCGCAGCCACCTCCCTGGGCCGCGTATTCGCCCTCCTATGGACAGCAATCGGTTCTATTCATGAAGAAATCAGTAGGCATCCTCGGCCTGGCCGTCGCCATCGCCGCCGCAACCACCGCAGGCGCCTGGTACACCGGCAAGCAGTTGCCAGCGGAGCTGGAACGCTCCGTCGCGCGCGGTAACGAAGAACTCAAGAAGGCCCTGGCCGGCAACGGCGGCAGCATGACCATCGAGCTGGCCTCGCTGGAGCAGCACTTCTTCACCAGCACCGCGCACTACCGCCTCAAGGCCCAGAACGTGCAGCTCGGCGAGGCCGAGGCACTGAACTTCGACGTGGGTGTGGTCGACCAGATCGAGCACGGCCCATTCCCTTGGTCGCGGGTCAAGGCATTCAAGCTGATGCCGGTGATGGCCACCAGTAACAGCGCGCTGGAGAAGGATGACTTCACCGCCGGCTGGTTCACCGCCGCTGGCGACAAGGCGCCGGTCACCGCCCAGGTCAGCCTGGGCTATGACGGCGGCATCGACAGCGACATCCGCCTGGCCCCGGTCAAGCTCGAGCAGGACGGCGACAAGGTCCTGGACTTCTCCGGTCTGCAACTGCTGATGGGCAGCGACCGCGACGGCAAGGCGGTCACGATCCACGGTAACGCCGAGCGCCTGGAGCTGAACTTCGCCGACGAGCAGCAGGCACCAGTCAAGATCCTGCTCAATGGCTTCAAGATCGGTGGCAAGCTCAC
Source organism: Pseudomonas sp. MWU13-3659 (assembly GCF_023757525.1). Classification (NCBI taxonomy): domain Bacteria; kingdom Pseudomonadati; phylum Pseudomonadota; class Gammaproteobacteria; order Pseudomonadales; family Pseudomonadaceae; genus Pseudomonas; species Pseudomonas sp. MWU13-3659. The sequence goes on from NZ_JAMSHW010000022.1 coordinate 25,243, forward strand.
CGAGACCGACCACGACATGATCTACGTCGGCAACCTCGACATGGCCCTGGGCGACGCCCAGATCACCAGCGGGCCGAAGCAGGAAGTGCTGGTGCTCAAGGGGTTGCAGCAGAACAACCTGTACAACGCCGAGGGCGAAGCGAAGGACAAGCTGTTCGGCCGCCTGGAGTACAAGGTCGCCGATATCAGCTACGCTGGGCGCAAGGTGGGCAGCGGCGAGATGGTCTTCACCATGAAGTCCATCGACATCCCGGCCATGCAGGCTTTGATGGAGTGGTACCAGACCAAGCTGCCGGAGGTCCAGCAGGCCGCCGCCGAGGGTGAAGCCATGCCGTCCTTCGACATGACCCCCGAAGAGCAGGCGAAGGTGCAGGGCGACTTGCAGAAGATGCTCGCCGGCAAGCCTCAGCTGGCGCTGGAGAGCCTGGCGTTCAAGACCGCCAATGGCGAAAGCCGCTTCAGCCTGTCGATGGACTTCGCCAACCCAAGCTCGTTCGACCTTCCGCCGGACCAGTTGGGCAAGCAGCTGATCTCGCAGCTGCATGGCAAGCTGAGCGTGTCCAAGCCGATGATCGGTGACCTGGCTACCTTGCAGGCACTGCTCGAAGGCGAAACCGATGCCCAGGCCATCGCCCAGCAGTCCGGCCAGGCCGGTGAAATGGTCGGCATGATGGCCGTGCAGAGCGGCATGGCCACGGTACAAGGCAGCGATGTGGTGGCCAGCCTGCAGTACGCCGATGGCATGGTCGACTTCAACGGCAAGAAGATGACCGTCGAAGAGTTCGCCATGCTGATCAGCGCTCACCTGGCGGCGCTGTCGCCGCAAGGCTGACCTCGCAAGTGCAAGCCCGCCCACCGATCGTGGGGGCGGGCTTGCGCCGCGATCGGTGCAACGCCGATCGCCCAGCCTGCCTGCGCAAAAACCCCTTTTGCATCGCCCCGATTGCCTGTAGCCTTCGCGTCCGATAATAATCCGCGCCCGCAGAGGGGCCGTGACGCTGGCCGTCCGGCACCGTTAGCCGATCTGCCAGGGCCGGGTGATACACTCGACTGACGCGCCCACGCGCCCCGCAGGTCCAGCGATCATGACCCAGATTTCCGAACGCCTTTTGGTTCAGGCCCACCTTGACGCCAAGCAGCCCAATCCGCTGACGCCCGAGCAGGAAGCCGACTACCGTGCGGCCATCGCCGCGGAGCTGAAGCGGCAGAACGCCGTGCTGGTCGCCCACTACTACTGCGATCCGGTGATCCAGGCACTGGCCGAGGAAACGGGCGGCTGCGTGTCCGACTCGTTGGAAATGGCCCGCTTCGGCAAGAACCACCCGGCTGAGACCGTGATAGTGGCTGGTGTGCGCTTCATGGGCGAGACCGCGAAGATTCTCACCCCGGAAAAGCGCGTGCTGATGCCCACCCTCGAGGCGACCTGCTCCCTTGACCTGGGCTGCCCGGTGGAAGCCTTCTCCGCCTTCTGCGACCAGCATCCCGAGCGCACCGTGGTGGTCTACGCCAACACTTCCGCTGCGGTGAAGGCGCGGGCCGACTGGGTGGTGACCTCCAGCTGCGCGTTGGAGATCGTCGAGAGCCTGATGGACAACGGCGAGACCATCATCTGGGGCCCGGACCAGCACCTGGGGCGCTACATCCAGAAGCAAACCGGTGCCGACATGCTGCTGTGGGACGGTGCCTGCATCGTCCACGAAGAGTTCAAGTCGCGCCAGCTGGCCGACATGAAGGCGCTTTACCCGGACGCGGCCATCCTGGTTCACCCGGAGTCTCCGGAAGCGGTGATCGACCTGGCCGATGCGGTGGGTTCCACCAGCCAGTTGATCAAGGCGGCGCAGACCCTGCCCAACAAGACCTTCATCGTCGCCACCGACCGCGGCATCTTCTACAAGATGCAGCAGCTGTGCCCGGATAAAGAATTCGTCGAGGCGCCGACCGCCGGCAACGGCGCGGCCTGCCGCAGCTGTGCGCACTGCCCGTGGATGGCCATGAACACGCTGGAGCGGGTATTGGATTGCCTGCGTCAGGGCAGCAACGAGATCTTCGTCGAGCCGGCGCTGATTCCCAAGGCGATCAAGCCGCTGAATCGCATGCTGGATTTCACCCAGGCAGCGCGCCTGAAGTTGTCCGGTAACGCCTGACGCAATCTCTGTAGGAGCGGCTTCAGCCGCGATGCAGGCACCGCGGTGTCTGTTACCCGCTTCGCGGGTGATCGCAGCTGACGCCGCTCCTACAGGATGATCGGTGCCGAACCTAGCGCCCCATCATCTCCTTGACCATACGCTGCTGCTCCATGATCTCGCGCTGGCGCTGGTCGATCTGCGAGGCCAGCGGGAAGTTGCTGCCGGCACGGCGTTTCGCGTAGTCAAGCTGCTGGATTGCCTGGTCGAAGTCGCCGACCAGGGTGAAGTACTCGGCACGGGCGCGGTGCAGGCCGATGGTATTGCCCGACAGGCCACGCACTTCGGCCACGTCGTACCACACGTCCGGGTCGTCCGGTCGGCTCTTGACCAGGTCATCCAGCACCTTTTCCGCCTCGGCCGGCTTGCCCTGCTTGATCAGCAGGTCGGCGCGTACCTGTTTCAACGGATAGTTGCCCGGATACAGCCCCTGCAGGCGCTGTGCCCGCTGCTGGGCGTCGGCCAGGCGGTTGTTGGTGATGTCCAGGTCGATCTGCGCCAGGTTGTAGGTGATGTCGTTGGGCGCCTTTACCAGCAGCGGCTTGAGGTTTTCCCGCGCTTCGTTGAGCTGGCCACCCTTGATCTGCGCCAGGGCCAGGCCATAGCGCGCGGCGTCCATTTGCGGGTTCTCGTCGAGCTGGGCGCGGAAGCGCTTGGCGGCAAGGCCCGGGGTGCCTTCATAGGTCAGTGCCACGCGAGCGCGGATCAACTGATAGCGCAAGGTATCCTCGGTGCCATCCTTGCGGGCTTGTTCGGCGCGGTTGCGGGTGTCGGCGATCCGCGATTCGGTGACCGGGTGGGTCAGCAGGAATTCCGGCGGCTTGGCGTCGTAGCGATACTGGCGTGCCAGGCGCTCGAACATGTTGGGCATGTTGCGTGGATCGTAGCCAGCTTTTTCCAGATTGAGGATGCCGATGCGATCGGCCTCCTGCTCGTTCTGCCGGGAGAAGCGACGCTGCTCCTGGATCGCCGCAGCCTGGGTGCCGGCAATCACGCCGATACCCGCATCGCCACCGCCGCCCGCGGCCAGCACGATGCCGGCCAGCAACGCTGCCATCATCGGCAACTGCATGCGTTGCTGGGCTTCGACGCCCCGGGCGAAGTGGCGTTGCGACAAGTGCGCCAGTTCGTGGGCCAGTACCGAGGCATACTCGCCTTCGGTCTGGGCGTTGAGGAACAGGCCGCCGTTGACCCCGATGATGCCGCCGGGGGCGGCGAAGGCGTTGAGTTCCTTGCTGTCGATGAGGATGAACTCGAGGCGGCGGTCCTGTACCTGGCTGGTCTCGGCCAGCTTGTACACGGTGGTCTCGACGTAATCCTTGAGCTGCGGGTCGTTCAACTGGTTGACCTGGCCCCGCAGCAGGCTCAGCCAGGCGCGGCCGAGCTGGTGTTCCTGTTGCGGCGAAACGATCGCGGAACTGGCGTCGCCCAGTGACGGCAGGTCATCGGCGTGGCCGGGCAGGGCCATCAGGCAGGCCAGCGTCAACAGGGTGGGGCGCAGTAGATTCATGCAGAAGCTCGCGTCGATCAAAAGGCTTACTGTAGCCGGGTCGCGCGATGCCGACCAGTGGCGCTATCCTACGGGACTTTTTTGCCCCGCCCCGGAGACGTACCTGATGAGCGATACCCCGACCTGCGATGCCGAGCTCGACGCCAGCGGACTGAACTGCCCCTTGCCGCTGCTCAAGGCCAAGATGGAGCTCAACCGCCTGGCCAGCGGCGCGGTGCTCAAGGTGATCGCTACCGACGCCGGTTCGCAACGCGACTTCCGCACTTTCGCCCAGCTTGCCGGTCATACGCTGCTGCATGAAACGGCTGGAGCCGGGGTGTACACCTACTGGCTGCGCAAGGCCTGAGTCTTTTTCCAAGGATCGTCAATGTTCAAAGTGCTACGCGACTGGATGCAGCGCTACTTCTCCGACGAGGAGGCAGTGGTGCTGGCGGTCCTGCTGTTCCTGGCCTTCACCGTGGTGCTGACGTTGGGCGGCATGCTCGCGCCGGTGTTGGCGGGCATGGTGCTGGCGTTCCTGATGCAGGGGCTGGTCAACGCCCTGGAGCGGCTGAAGGTGCCGAGCCGGTTGGCGGTTTGGCTGGTGTTCACCTTGTTCATGGGCGCCCTGGCGGTGTTCATGCTGGTGCTGGTGCCGCTGCTCTGGCATCAGTTGATCACCTTGTTCAACGAATTGCCGGGCATGCTCGGCAAATGGCAGTCGCTGCTGCTGTTGCTGCCGGAACGCTACCCGCACCTGGTGTCTGACGAGCAGGTACTGCGCGCCATCGAGTCGGTGCGTGGCGAGATCGGCAAGTTCGGCCAGTGGGCGCTGACCTTCTCGTTGTCGAGCCTGCCGCTGCTGGTCAACGCCATGATCTACCTGGTGCTGGTGCCGATCCTGGTGTTCTTCTTCCTCAAGGACCGTGAGCTGATCGGTCGCTGGGTCAGCGGCTATCTGCCGCGCCAGCGCACGCTGCTCAATCGGGTGGGGGAGGAGATGAACCGGCAGATCGCCAACTACATCCGTGGCAAGGGTATCGAGATCCTGATCTGCGGCATCGCCACCTACATCGCCTTCATCAGCCTGGGGCTCAATTATGCGGCCTTGCTGGCACTGCTGGTGGGGTTGTCGGTGGTGGTGCCCTACGTGGGGGCGGTGGTGGTGACCGTGCCGGTGACGCTGATCGCGCTGTTCCAGTGGGGCTGGGGCGACCAGTTCATCTACCTGATGGCGGTGTACGCGATCATCCAGGCGCTCGATGGCAACGTGCTGGTGCCGTTGCTGTTCTCCGAGGCGGTGAGCCTGCACCCGGTGGCGATCATTTGCGCGGTGCTGTTGTTCGGCGGGTTGTGGGGCTTCTGGGGGATCTTCTTTGCGATCCCACTGGCGACGCTGTTCAAGGCGGTGCTGGATGCCTGGCCGCGGCAGGAGTCGTCGGTCGCGCCGATGTTGTGAGGATAGCTGCAAGCTACAAGCTACAAGCTACAAGCTGCAAGCTGCAAGCTGCAAGCTGCAAGTAAGAGCAGATCGCGCTGATACTGCGATCAGCTTGGAGCTTGGAGCTTGGAGCTTGGAGCTTGCAGCTCAGATCCGATTGAGGGTCTGCGCCGCCGCCAGCACGGCATCCACATGCCCGGGCACCTTCACCCCACGCCATTCCTGGCGCAGCACACCGTCCTTGTCGATCAGGAAGGTGCTGCGGTCGACGCCCATGTATTCCTTGCCATACAGCTTCTTCAGCTTGATCACGTCGAACAGCTGGCACAGCGCCTCGTCCTTGTCGCTGATCAGCTCGAAGGGGAAAGCCTGCTTGGCCTTGAAGTTCTCGTGCGACTTGATGCCATCGCGCGACACGCCGAACACCACGGTGTTGGCCGCCTGGAACGCCGCGTACTGGTCGCGGAAGCCCTGGCCCTCGGTGGTGCAGCCCGGAGTGCTGTCCTTGGGGTAGAAGTACAGCACCACCTGCTGACCCTTGAGCGCGGCGAGGCTGACGGCCTGGCCACTGGTGGCCTGGGCCTGGAAATCGGCAACGGGTTGGTCGAGTGCTACGGCCATGGGAGCTTCCTTACACAGGGTTCTGTGGGCGCCACGGTTCGATCAACGCGTCCAGGTTCAGGGCGTCGGCGAAGTCGAGGAACTGGTCGCGCAGCCAGCTGATCTGGGTGCCGGCCGGCAGGATCACGGTGAACTGGGCGTTGAGCATGCTGCTGCCGGTCTGCGGGGCGAGGTAGGTGTCGCAGGTCATCGCCTCCAGCTCGACGCGGTGGTCGAGGAAGAACTGGCACAGCTCGTTGATGATGTCCGGGCGATAGGCGGCGCTGACATAGGCGACGTACGGCAGGGCTTGCGGGCGCACCTCCTGGTCGGCGCTGCGCACCACGTCCAGCGTGAGGCCATGCTTCTTGCCCAGGCCAGGCAGGGTGGCCTCCAGGCGTGCCAGGGCATCCCAGCTGCCGCCGACCTGCAGCACCAGGGCGCTGGTTTCGCCGTGACGGGTCAGGCGCGAGGTGACCACCGCGCAGCGGTTGTCGAAGGCTGCGCGGCTCAGGACGTTGGCCAGCTCCATGGGGTTGGGGCCCAAGGCGCTGATGACGAGGAATTGTTCGCGAACGGTGGGGGTGGACATGCAGCATTCCTAAAGCGATGAGCGGTCGATGCAGGACGGGGGCAAGCCTCCTGTATCAGCGGGCCCCGGCCAGTTTCTATGGCTGTGGACGCAGGCGAGGCGCACTGTCGACGGCCCGGCGGGCCGCGCTGCAACGATCAAAGGATCAAGGGTAGCGAAAAGCGGCGCGAAGGGGAATGCTCCGCCCGCCTGCTTCGCTTGTGCAAGGCCGATGGCGCCAGTACCATTACCGCTCTCTTTTTCCGGCAGGAGCAGTTACATGATTGCGGGCAGTATGGTGGCATTGGTCACACCCATGGATGCACAAGGGCGTCTTGATTGGGACAGCCTCGACAAACTTGTAGACTTCCACCTGGAAAATGGCACCCACGCGATCGTCGCTGTCGGCACCACCGGTGAATCCGCAACACTGGACGTCGAAGAGCACATCCTGGTCATCAAGCATGTGGTCGAGCGCGTCAAGCACAGCAACAAGCGCATCCCGGTGATCGCCGGTACCGGTGCCAACTCCACTGCCGAAGCCGTGCACCTGACCAAGAACGCCAAGAATGCCGGCGCCGACGCCTGCCTGCTCGTCGTGCCGTACTACAACAAGCCAACGCAAGAAGGCCTGTACCAGCACTTCAAGCACATCGCCGAAGCCGTCGACATCCCGCAGATCCTCTACAACGTGCCCGGCCGCACCTCCTGCGACATGCAGGCCGACACCGTGATCCGCCTGTCGAAGGTCAAGAACATCATCGGCATCAAGGAAGCCACCGGCGACCTGCAGCGTGCCAAGGCCATCCTGGATGGCGTCGACAAGGACTTCATCGTCCTGTCCGGCGACGATCCGACCGCCGTCGAGCTCATCCTGATGGGCGGTAAAGGCAACATCTCCGTCACCGCCAACGTCGCCCCGCGCGAAATGGCCGACCTGTGCGAGGCCGCCCTTGAGGGCAATGCCGAGAAGGCCCGCGCAATCAACGAAAAACTCATGCCGCTGCACAAGGACCTGTTCTGCGAGGCCAACCCGATTCCGGTGAAATGGGCGCTCGTCGAAATGGGCCTGATGCAGAAGGGTATCCGCCTGCCGCTGACCTGGCTGAGCGAAGGCTGTCACGAAAAAGTCCGTACTGCCTTGCGCCAGTCCGGCGTACTGGTTTAATCGAGGAAGTACACCGCATGAAGCGACTGGCTGGTCTTTCCACGCTCGCCCTGATCATTTCCAGCACCAGTGGGTGTGGCTGGCTGTGGGGCGAGGATGGCTATTTCCGCGACCGCGGCAGCGACTACCTGCAGGCGCACCCCACCGCGCCGATGCAGCTGCCGCCGGACGCCAGCAACGTCAAGCGCATGGACCCGCTGCTGCCGATCCCGCGCAACGTTGCCGACGATCGCGCCACCGGCGAGTTCGAAGTGCCGCGCCCGCAACCGCTGTCGGCCACCGCCGAAGTCAGCGATTTCAGCCTGCAGCGCAGCGGCAGCAGCCGCTGGGTGCTGGCCCAGCGCTCGCCGGCCGAAGTCTGGCCGGTGACCCGCCAGTTCTTCGAGGACAACGGTTTCCGTATCGCCGAAGAGCGTCCGCAGACCGGTGAATTCAGCACCACCTGGCAGCGTTTCGACGAGCTGTCCGCCTCCCTCGGCCAGCGTCTGGCCAGCGCCTCCAGCAGCTCGGACAGCGAAGTCCGTGTGCGTGTGCGCATGGAGCCGGGCGTGCAGCGCAACACCTCCGAAGTGTACGTGGTCAGCGTTGAGCGCCCGGCCGGCAGCACGGCTGAACCGAGCTTCCCGTCCACCTCCAGCAATACCGGCGCCGACGCACTGCTGGTCGACGAGATGCTCGCCAGCATGAACCGCAACGCCGAGAAGGGCGGTTCGGTATCGCTGCTCGCCGCGCGCGACTTCGACGCCCCGAGCCAGGTCAGCCTGAGCGAGGACGGCAGCGGCAACCCGGTGCTGTACCTGGGTTCCGACCTCGACCGTGCCTGGTCCGGCGTGGGCCGTGCCCTGGAGCAGGGCGAGTGGCGCGTCGAGGACATCAACCGCAGCCTGGGCCTGTACTACATCAACCTGTCCGAAAAGCCCGACGACAAGCAGAAGGAGCCTGGCTTCTTCAGCCGCCTGTTCGGCAGCGAGCCGAGCAAGGAAGAGCGTGAAGCCCGTGCCGAGCGTTATCAGGTACGCCTGAGCAAGGTGGGTGAGAACGTTCAGGTCACCGTCGAGAAGAACATCAACACCGTGGCCCCGGCCGATGTAGCCCGCCGCGTGCTGAGCGCGATCCAGGACCACCTGGGTTAAGTGCGCTTCGCGGTTCTTGGAAGCGGTAGCCAGGGAAACGGCACGCTGATCGCCAGTGGTGATACGTTCATCCTGGTGGACTGCGGCTTCTCGCTACGGGAAACCGAGCGGCGCCTGGCGCTGCTCGGGGTGTCGGCCTCGCAACTGAGCGCGGTGCTGGTGACCCACGAACATGCCGACCACGTGCATGGGGTGGGGTTGCTGTCGCGCCGCTACAATGTACCGGTCTACATGAGCCAAGGCACGTTGCGCGGGTTGCGCAAGCCGGTGGAAGTGGCCGGCTTTCTCGGGTGTGGTGATGTACTGCCGGTCGGCGACCTGCAGGTCAGCGCCACACGGGTCGAGCACGACGCCTACGAACCCTTGCAGTACGTGATCAGCGATGGCCGCCGGCGTTTCGGCATGCTTACCGACCTGGGCAGCTACGACTACCACCTGTTGTCGCGCTACCAGGGGCTGGACGCACTGCTGATCGAGGCCAATCATTGCCGTGACCTGCTGGCCCGCGGTCATTACCCGAACTTTCTCAAGTTGCGGGTCGGCGGCAGCCAGGGACATTTGAACAACCACCAGGCCGCCAGCCTGGTGGCCGAGCTGGGCTGGCAGCACCTGCAGCACCTGGTGCTGGCCCATCTCAGCAGCAAGAACAACCTGCCACATCTGGCCCGCCAGTGCTTTGTCGACACCCTAGGGTGCGACCCGGACTGGCTCCAGGTGGCCAACCAGGACCATGGGCTCGACTGGCGCCAGATCGCCTAGCCCACCTACTCAAGCAAGCGGAGCCCATCATGGAAAAACGCGACGAACTCTACCGCGGCAAGGCCAAATCGGTTTACAAGACCGACGACGCCGACCGCTTGATCCTGCTGTTCCGTAACGACACCTCGGCGTTCGACGGCAAGCGCATCGAGCAGTTGGACCGCAAGGGCATGGTGAACAACAAGTTCAACGCCTTCATCATGCAGAAGCTTGAAGAAGCGGGCGTGCCGACCCAGTTCGACAAGCTGCTGGGCGACAACGAGTGCCTGGTGAAGAAGCTCGACATGATCCCGGTCGAATGTGTGGTGCGTAACTATGCCGCCGGCAGCCTGGTCAAGCGCCTGGGCGTGGAGGAGGGCATCAAGCTGGAGCCGTCCACCTTCGAGCTGTTCCTGAAGAACGACGAGAAGGGCGATCCCTTCATCAACGAATCCCACGTCGTCGCTTTCGGCTGGGGCACCGCCGAGCAGCTGGTCGAGATGAAGAAGCTGTCGCTGAAAGTCAACGAAGTGCTGAGCAAGCTGTTCGATGACGCAGGCCTGCTGCTGGTCGACTTCAAGCTGGAGTTCGGCGTGTTCCACGGCCAGATCGTCCTGGGCGACGAGTTCAGCCCGGACGGCTGCCGCCTGTGGGACAAAGAGACCCGCAAGAAGATGGACAAGGACCGCTTCCGCCAGGGCTTGGGCGACGTGATCGAAGCCTACGAAGAAGTTGCCAAACGCCTGGGCGTGCCGCTGTAAGCGGCGCGTTCACGCAAGCGCCTGATACCACGCGAATTTTTTTCAAAAAAGGTTTGCCAGAAACGAAAACGCTGGTATGATGCGCGCCATTGGAGAGATGCCGGAGTGGTCGAACGGGACGGATTCGAAATCCGTTGTACTGGCAACAGTACCTAGGGTTCAAATCCCTATCTCTCCGCCATACGCGAAGTAGTCGAAGCCCCCGAAAACGTTGAGTTTTCGGGGGCTTCGTCGTTATGGAGGCGGGTAAGCTCAGGGAGAAGCTCGCTGCGGCGTGTTTCTACGCGTCGGGTGTAGCGTGGTCCAAGGCGGGGGCCTGTATCGCGGATGACGACTGAGGCAGGATGCCGATGTCGCCTTTACCTGTTTGATAGAGCGTCACGCTCAGTGCCGCCACCGCTACACCAAGCGCAACAGCGGTCAGCGTGGCGCCCCAGATGTTCAGCTTCAGGTTCCCTAGTCGAACAATGTCTCGACGCACACCTGCAATCGAGTCATCCAGACGCTTGTCGCGCTCTGTCTGGGCGCCGAGAAAACCGTCGATTTTCGAAGCGATGGCTTCTACCCGCGTATCGATCTTGATCTCGATGGTCTCGAACTTGGCATTGAGTTCTTCTCGGGTCAGGTCATTTATGCTTGCAGCATCAACCCACTCTGCTGGCTTGTCACGTCCACCCAAGCCCATGCCTGCTGCATGAAGCCGCTGAAGAGGGTTGGCCCAAGGTTTTCGCGGCCCACCGCCTGTTGTGTCTTTTTTAGCCATCTGCGGCCTCCACTACGAATAGCTCTTGAAGCACCATGATCTGTTGGTCTAGGGCTCCGACGAGGGAGAGCCTAGAGCAGCACCCAGCCAGCGGCAATACGTTGGCGGGCCTGAACGCTCGATTCGGAAATGGACTACCGGCTATTAGGCAAGGCGTTGATGCGGCTAAGTGCCACTGTTTGAGTATCTGTCGCGCCTTGAAGAGAATCGCCCCTTTCGCTCGAAAGAATGCGTGCAATGAAGTTCGAAATGATTTCAATGCATAGGGGCACGGGATCAAGATCCCCGTCCTGCCTCTTGGTGGAGAGCCCCGTAGTTCGCACTGCGGGGCTTTTTTCATTAAACAGAAGGGGTGTTCGTAACTGCGTGGGAGACATCTTGCGACAGTGCTTTGGCCATGCTGGTGAGATAGTGTGCGGCGGCTAACAATGTAGGGGCGTTCTTCAAGTCCTGCGTCAGCGCGATATCGCTCAGGGTGTAGGCACAAGTCATCAATGTTGTGGATTGTTCCAGTACGTAGTCCAAGGCGTGACCGGGTACGACTCGAAACAGCGGTTGTTCGTTGTTGATTTCACCGCTTTCGCCAAAACTGCCGATGCCGAGAGTGGTAATGGGCCTTTCGTTGCTCATGCCGATTCTCCTTGTTCGCGGGGTGACGCGATCAATGCCTTGCCTGTACACGGCTCAAGGCCATCTCGACCAAAGTGCGTGCGCTGTCGATTTCGTGGACGGCGGTCAATGCCATGACCTGGCCGGGTGGTTTGGTGTGGATCATCGCGGCGTGCTAGGCGGCGGTGAGGGCGCAGACAAGGTATTCAGCAATTTGAACCAGCAAGTCTTCGATCTGGTGCGGGGAGTTGCCAAGGTGTGTCGGCGGATCTGGAACCATCTTGCGCATATGCATCTCCGGAGTCGGTGGTGGTGCAACAAGCTTGCTGTCAAACAAGAGGGTGGCAGCGGTACGTGGGTTGACAGACCGAGGACTCCGAGACCCGGCGCACACGAGGTGCCCCACGTACTGCCGCCATGAGGGGCGCACGTGCTCGGAGAGATTCGGCCTGTCAAAGCCGGTCGTTGAGTTGGCAACGACGGACCGAGACTAGGCCGCGCATCGTGCGGCTGCAATGGCTTGAAAGGGGCAGAAGTGTGCTTCGGAAATGGACTACATGTAATCAGGAAAGTCTGATGATGGTCTTGTAGGACGGTTAGGGAATAACCAGCCAAGTTGATCTTTGCAGTCAGCTTTATCTGCCTTGGCAGCTCTCGATACTTTGCGGGTAAACGCGCGCTCATGGAGCACAACATATTTCTTTGATTTGGCGCGACCTCTGTAGGAGCGGCTTTAGCCGCGATCACCCGCGAAGCGGGTGCCAGAACCGCGTTGCCTGCATCGCGGCTAAAGCCGCTCCTACAGAGGACCCTATTGCAAATCGATCGCCTACAGATTCATGCCCAATTAGGCTGCCTGTAACGATTTAGCAGGCTTAGTTGCAGCGTTGAAAACTGGCTAGTTTATGGCCTGCAACTAGTGCAGGTGTGCTAATCCTTTCATTCAACCGCTATTTTCCCGTATGATCCGCGCGCCATCAGCATGATGGTGGATCATGGACTTAAAGGATTTTTATGAAAAAGCTGATCAAAGCTACTGTTGCTGTCGCTGTCGTTTCGGGCGTTGCCCTGCTGTCCGGTTGCACTGGCCAAGTCTACAACCAGCCGAAGAACTGCTCGTACGACTACCTGTTCCACCCATCGGTTTCCATCTCCAAGATCATCGGCGGCTGCGGCCCGATCGATAAACTGCCTCAGCAGCAGTAATCCTGGGATACCCCTGATCAGGCCGATTACGGCTTGATCCAAGACCCCCGACCAAGGACTTGGCCGGGGGTTTTTGTTTTCTGGCGATGCGCTTCGCCACCGGCCTGCGTGGCGCCTTGTCGCGTGGCAACCTGTCGTATTGACGCCCCGGCCCGCGTTTGTTTGTGCTGGCAATTCGGTTACAATCCGTAAATCGTTTCAGCCTTGTCGGTCAATCCGACCAAAGGCTGGCGCGTCCAATGTCTCTCTGGCTGCTGAACAATGATCACAACAAGCCTGCGCTGAAGAACATGGAAACCAGGGCCAGCCACAGGCCCACCCTCCGTTCTACTGACTGGAATCGATCAATGTTCAAGAAAGCTGGCAAGACCTTGCTGGGTCTGGCAGTCGCGGCGAGCTTCATGCAAGCGCACGCCGCAGACACCAAGAAAGTCGACGTGCTGCTGGTCGGCGGCGGCATCATGAGTTCCACCCTGGCTGTCTGGCTCAACGAGCTGGAACCAAGCTGGTCGATGGAAATGGTCGAGCGCATGGACGGCGTCGCCGAAGAAAGCTCCAACGGCTGGAACAACGCCGGTACCGGCCACTCCGCGCTGGCCGAGCTCAACTACACCCCGCTGGACAAAGACGGCAAGGTCAACATCACCAAGGCCATCGAGATCAACGAGTCGTTCCAGATCTCCCGTCAGTTCTGGGCCTGGCAGGTGCGCCAGGGCGTGCTGCAGAACCCGCACTCGTTCATCAACACCACCCCGCACATGAGCTTCGTCTGGGGCGATGACAACATCAAGTTCCTGAAGCAGCGCTACGAGGCCCTGCAGGCCAGCCCGCTGTTCCGTTCGATGCAGTACTCCGAAGACCACGCGCAGATCGCCAAGTGGGTGCCGCTGATGATGGAAGGGCGCGACCCGAACCAGAAGCTGGCCGTGACCTGGACGCCGATCGGCACCGACGTCAACTTCGGTGAGATCACCCGCCAGTTCGTCGGTCACCTGAAGACCAAAGAGAACTTCGACCTGAAGCTGTCCAGCGAAGTGCAGGACATCACCCGCAACGAAGACGGCTCCTGGCACGTCGAGTACAAGAACCTGAAGGACGGTACCGAATCGGCCACCGACGCCAAGTTCCTGTTCATCGGTGCCGGCGGCGGCGCGCTGAAGCTGCTGCAGAAATCGGGCATCCCGGAAGCCAAGGAATACGCAGGCTTCCCGGTGGGCGGCTCGTTCCTGGTAACCGAGAACCCGACCGTTGCCATGCAGCACATGGCCAAGGCCTACGGCATCGCTTCGACCGGCGCGCCACCCATGTCGGTACCGCACCTGGACACCCGCGTGCTCGATGGCAAGCGCGTGATCCTGTTCGGGCCATTCGCCACCTTCTCGACCAAGTTCCTGAAGAACGGCTCGTACCTGGACCTGCTGAGCAGCACCACCACCCACAACATGTGGCCGATGGCGCGCGTCGGTATCGACCAGTACCCGCTGGTGGAATACCTCGCCGGCCAGCTGATGCAGTCTGACGACGACCGTTTCGCCGCCCTGCAGACCTACTTCCCGAACGCCAAGAAGGAAGACTGGAAACTGTGGCAGGCCGGCCAGCGCGTGCAGATCATCAAGCGTGACGAAGAGAAGGGCGGCGTGCTGAAGCTGGGCACCGAAGTCGTCGCTTCCCAGGACCGCACCATCGCCGGCCTGCTGGGCGCCTCGCCAGGTGCCTCGACCGCCGCGCCGATCATGCTCAACGTGCTGGAAACCGTGTTCAAGGAGAAGGTCGCCACCCCTGAGTGGCAGGCCAAGATCAAGGAGATCGTCCCGAGCTACGGTACCAAGCTGAACGATTCGGCCGCCGCCACCCAAAAAGAGTGGAACTACACCGCCGAAGTGCTGCAGCTGGAAAAACCGCCGGTGATCGACCAGAGCGTCGGCACCACCGTTGTGCCGAGCGCACCAGTCGAAAGCAAGCCTGCGAACGACATGGCGCTGTAAGGCCAGACGGTTTGCCGGGCTTGCCCGGCAACACCCACCACGAGCGTCGCCCCTGGCGACCTCGTGGTTTTTTTATGCCCGAGAATCGGGCAAGGGATTTACGCCTACCCCTGTAGGAGCGGCCTTGTGCCGCGAAAGGGCTGCGTAGCGGCCCCCGCATTTCGATGTTGAGCAACGATCGCCGGGGCCGCAATGCGGCCCTTTCGCGGCACAAGGCCGCTCCTACAGGGATCGCGCAAGGCTCGAGATTGGCGTGGACGGGTGTGACTTAGCGCTGCCCGAGAATACTGCCGAGCAAACCAGGAAAACGCGTCTCCAGCTCTTCACCACGCAATGAATTCATATGCGTGGTGCCGATATTGCGGGTATACACCAGCCCCGCTTCGCGCAGCACGCGGAAATGGTGGGACATGCTGGACTTCGGCCGGCCACCGTCGAGTTCGCCGCAACTGGCTTCAGGCACGCCAGCCAGGTGGCGGACGATTTCCATGCGCACAGGGTCGCTCAGGGCGTAGAGCAGGCGCTCGAGGGTGAGGTCTTCGGGGTTGGGGTGGGAGTAGGCTCGCATGCTCGACATGATAACGGGGGTTTCATAAATTGCCATAGTTCGAATATGATCGAACTACCGTAATTGAATCTCCCCCGGAGAATTGCCATGTCAGCCCTGTTCCAACCCTACACCCTCAAGGACGTCACCCTGCGCAACCGCATCGCCATCCCGCCGATGTGCCAGTACATGGCCGAGGATGGCCTGATCAACGAATGGCACCATGTGCACCTGGCGGGCCTGGCCCGTGGCGGCGCCGGCCTGGTGGTGGTCGAGGCCACCGCGGTATCGCCGGAAGGGCGCATCACCCCCGGTTGCGCCGGCATCTGGAGCGACGCCCATGCCCAGGCCTTCGTGCCGGTGGTGCAGGCGATCAAGGCCGCAGGCTCCGTGCCGGGCATCCAGATCGCCCACGCCGGGCGCAAGGCCAGCGCCAACCGCCCATGGGAAGGCGACGACCATATCGCCGCCGATGACGCCCGTGGCTGGCAGACTATCGCCCCTTCGGCCATTGCCTTTGGCGCGCATCTGCCGAAAGTGCCGCAAGCCATGACCCTGGATGACATCGCCCGGGTCCGCCAGGACTTCGTCGATGCCGCCCGTCGTGCCCGAGACGCGGGCTTCGAGTGGATCGAGCTGCACTTCGCCCATGGCTACCTGGGCCAGAGCTTCTTCTCCGAGCATTCCAACCAGCGTACCGATGCCTACGGTGGCAGTTTCGACAACCGTAGCCGCTTCCTCCTGGAAACCCTGGCCGCAGTGCGTGAAGTCTGGCCGGAGCACTTGCCGCTGACGGCGCGTTTCGGTGTGCTGGAGTACGACGGGCGTGACGAACAGACGCTGGAAGAGTCCATCGAGCTGGCGCGTCGTTTCAAGGCGGGCGGCCTTGACCTTCTGAGTGTCAGTGTCGGTTTCACCATTCCTGAGACGAACATTCCCTGGGGGCCGGCGTTCATGGGGCCGATCGCCGAGCGCGTACGCCGTGAAGCAGGTATTCCAGTGACCTCGGCGTGGGGCTTCGGTACGCCAGAGCTGGCCGAGGGGGCTCTAAAGGCCGACCAGCTCGACCTGGTGTCGGTGGGGCGTGCGCACCTGGCCGATCCGCATTGGCCGTACTTCGCCGCCAAGACGCTGGGCGTGGACAAGGCATCCTGGACCTTGCCGGCGCCTTACGCCCACTGGCTTGAGCGCTATCGCTGAGGCCGGCAATCTGAACTGGCCTGATGATATGGCACCACCTCTGTAGGAGCGGCTTCAGCCGCGATCACCCGCAATGCGGGTGCCAGAGACCAGGTTGCCGGCATCGCGGCTAAAGCCGCTCCTACGGGAATGTTGTCGACCCCGTAGGAGCCGGCTTGCCGGCGAACCCGCCGTCAAAACCGATCCACCCTGTACGCGTCCAAATGCGCATCCCGAGGGCCCTGCGCCAACCGCCCAATCCATTGCGCGGTCACCGCCGCCTGGGTCAACCCCAGGTGCTGATGCCCGAATGCCAACAGCACCCTGCCATCCGCCACCCGGTCGATCACTGGCAGGGAATCAGGCAGCGATGGCCTGAAGCCCATCCACGGCGTCGCCCCTTCGGCATCCAGGTCACGTTGGAACAAGCCTTGGCTCAAGCGGTGCAACTGCCACGCCCGCTGCATGCTCGGCGGCGCGTCCAGCCCCGCGAACTCCACCGTGCCGGCCAGGCGTAGGCCGTCGGCCATGGGCGTCATGATGAACTTGCGCTCCAGCGAAGTGACCGCGAACGGCAGCCGCTGCTGTTCGTTGGGCAGCATCAGGTGGTAGCCGCGCTCGGTGTCCAGGGGCACCCGGGTGCCGGTCAGATTTTCAACCAGTTTCGCCGAATGGGCGCCACAGGCGATCAGCACCTGCCGGGCCTGCAGTTCACCCTGGTTGCTGCGCAAGGCTACGCCATCACTGTGCAGCCGACTGCCGTGGATGTCCTGATTGGCAAAGCGTACACCTGCCGCCTTGGCGGCATCGAACAATGCGTTGACTACCCGGTACGGATCGATGAAGTGTCCGGTGCGGGGGAAGAACAGGCCCCCCTGGATCTGTGTGCTCAACTGCGGCGCCGCATGCCGCACCGCCCGGGCCGACCAGCAGTCGACCGGCACCGCCTGCTGTTGCAGGCGAGCCTGCAACGCCTCCAACGCCGGGCGTGACGCCGGGCGTTCGAACACCAGCAACGAGCCGTCCTCCCGGAGCAAGTCATCGCGCCCGAGGCTGCCGAGCAGGTGCTGCCAGGCACCGAGGCTGGCCTCGTTCAGGGCGCGTAGGCCAGCCACGCTGCGCTGGAACGGCGCCGGGCGCAGGTTGAGCAGCAGGCGGGTGAACCAGGGGATGGCCTGGGGCAGGTACTTCCAGTCCAGGCGCAACGGCCCCATCGGGTCCATCAGCATGGCTGGCAGGCGCTTGAGGATCGACAGGTCGGCGATCGGGAAGACCTGCTCGGTGGCCAGGTGCCCGGCGTTGCCGTAGGAGGCGCCATGGCCAGGTGCCTGGCGATCGATCAGCAGCACCCGCTTGCCTTGGCGGGCCAGTTGCAAGGCGCAGGCGATGCCGATGATGCCGGCGCCGACCACGGCGATGTCGGTGTCGGTACTGCTCATGCGCCTTCCCGCTTGCCGTCGAGCAATCGGCGCAAGTGCAGGGGGTTATCGTGTTTCAACGCCTCGGGCAGCAGCGCGTCGGGGAAGTCCTGGTAGCACACCGGGCGCAGGAAACGCAGGATCGCCGCAGTGCCCACCGAAGTGCCGCGGGTATCGGACGTGGCCGGGAACGGCCCTCCGTGGACCATCGCATCGCACACCTCGACCCCGGTCGGCCAGCCGTTGACCAGGATGCGCCCAGCCTTGCGTTCGAGGGTGGGCAGCAGCCGGCGCGCGTCGGGCAGGTCGGCGGCGTCCAGGTGCAGCGTGGCCGTCAACTGACCCTCCAGGTGCTCGGTGACCTGGCGTATTTCCTCGTCGCTGTCGCAGGCCACCACCAGCGAGGCGGCGCCGAACACTTCGGCCTGCAGGGCCGGGTCAGCAAGAAACGCTTGGGCCTGGGTGACGAACACCTGCGCCTGGCACTGGTTCGGGCCTTGTAGGGGCAGGCCGCTGGCAACTGCCTGGGCATTGCTGTTGTCACCCAGCGCCGCGACACCGCTTGCATAGGCGCTGGCAATGCCGGGGGTGAGCATGGTTTGCGCCGCCGCTTGTTGGACGTGATCGCGGGTGGCGGCAATGAACCGTTCAAGCGCGGGCCCTTGGCGGGCGATCACCAGCCCCGGGTTGGTACAGAACTGGCCGGCCCCCTGGGTCAGCGAGGTGACGAAGCCCTGGGCTAATGCCTCGGCGCGGGCCCCCAAGGCGGCGGCGAAGAAGAACACGGGGTTGATCGAGCTCATTTCGGCATATACCGGAATCGGTTCGGGGCGCGCCTGGGCTACCTGGCACAAGGCGATACCGCCACTGCGCGATCCGGTGAAACCGACGGCCTTGATGCGTGGGTCGCTGACCAGGGCGATGCCGATTTCACGGCCGGCGCCATACAGCAGCGAGAACACGCCTTCGGGCAGCTCGCACAACTTGACCGCCCAGGCCACGGCCTGGCCGACCAGTTCGCTGGTGCCGGGGTGAGCGCCATGGGCCTTGACCACCACCGGGCATCCCGCAGCCAGTGCCGAGGCGGTGTCGCCGCCGGCCACCGAGAACGCCAGGGGGAAGTTGCTGGCGCCGAACACCGCCACCGGGCCCAGGGCCACCTGACGCTGGCGCAGGTCCGGGCGTGGCAGCGGCTGGCGCTCGGGCAGGGCGCGGTCGACGCGCACGTCGAGCCATTCGCCGGCACGTACCACGCGGGCGAAGGTCCGCAGCTGGGTGCAGGTGCGGGCGCGCTCGCCTTGCAGGCGACCCTTGGGCAGGCCGGTTTCGGCATGGGCTCGGTCGATCAGCAGGTCACCCAGGGCTTCGATCTGCTCGGCGATCGTTTCGAGAAAGCGAGCGCGTTGCTCGAGCGAGGTTTCGCGGTATTCATCGAATGCCGCCCAGGCTAGGGTGCAGGCCTGGGCCACGTGTTCACCGGTGGCGCCAGCATAGGCGGGCTCGAGTGCCTGGTTGGTGGCCGGGTCGATGGCGCGGATAGCTTTGCGGCTGCCGGGAACGCGGGTCTGGCCAATCAGCAGGTTACCTGTAAGGGGCATGTGGCTTCCTTCGCAGTTTTGTGGATGCGCTGTGGCGTTTGTAGGAGCGGCTTTAGCCGCGATGCAGGCACCGCAGTGTGTGGCACCCGCGTCGCGGGTGATCGCGGCTGAAGCCGCTCCTACAGAGGTCACGCCAAATCAATGGGGTATGCGTCAGGCCAGGTTCTGCTCGGCCGACCAGCTGGCGTACCAGGTGCGGAACAGCGCGTACTGCTGCTCGGCGTAGTGGCGCTGGGCATCGGTCAGGGCGTCGGTTTCGTTGAAGTGCAGGCTGTACTCGCGGTCGCCGTTGAGCACCATCAGGTGCTTGTAGTACAGCACCAGGTCGCAGCCCTCATCGAACGACGACAGCACCGCCAGCGCCGACTCCAGCTCCCGGGCCAGGCGCCTGGCCTTGGCGTCGCCCTTGGCGGCGCGCTTGCTCAGGCCGACCAGTTGCAGCACTTCACGGGGCAGGGCGTTGCCGATGCCGGTGATGGCGCCGGTGGCGTTGCAGTTGACGAAACCATGCACCACCTGGGTGTCGACACCCACCATCAGGGTCACCGCGTCATCCTGGGAGGTGATGTGCTCGGCGGCGTAGCGCAGGTCGGCGCCGCCGCCGAACTCCTTGAAACCGATCAGGTTGGGGTAGGCGCGGCGCAGTTCGAAGAACAGGTCGGCGCGGGTGGCGAAACCGTAGTAGGGGCTGTTGTAGATCACCGCCGGCAGTTTCGGCGCAGCCGCGAGGATCGCCGAGAAGTGATGCTTCTGGGCAATCAGCGAGGCGCCGCGGGACAGCACCCGGGGGATGACCATCAGGCCGGCGGCGCCGACCTTGGCGGCGTGGGCGGCATGGGACACCGCTTCACGGGTGTTCACCGCGCCGGTGCCGACAATGGTCGGGATGCCTGCAGCTACCAGGCGCGCGACGCCTTCCTGGCGCTCGGCCTCGGTCAGCAGCGGCCAGTCGCCCATCGAGCCGCAGTACACCACCGCGCTCATGCCGGCGTCGATCAGTTCGCGGCCCTTGCGCACCAGGGCGTCGAAGTCGGGCTTGCGCTCGGCGGTGCAGGGGGTCATCAGGGCGGGCATGACGCCGGTGAAAATGTTGTCGGTCATTGATGTCACTCCTAGCGGTATTCAGTTAAAGGAAAACGGGGTCAGATGCCCCAGGCGAAGGGGTCTTGTTCGTCGATCAGCAGGGTGCTGTCGGCGGTCATGTGGGCACGGCCGGTGATGAACGGGCGGATGTGATCGCCCTCGCGTTCGTAACGGCCCTGGAACTGGCTGCCGGTGATGCTGGCCTGGGTCCAGACTTGGTCTTGCGTGAGCTTGCCGTCGGCGGCCAGGCACGCCAGCTTGGCGCTGGTGCCGGTGCCGCAGGGCGAGCGGTCGTAGGCCTTGCCGGGGCACATGACGAAGTTGCGGCTGTCGGCGTGGGCGTCGTCGGCGAACAGTTCGATGTGGTCGATCGGCGCGCCGTGCTCGCCGGTGATTCCCTGGGCTTCGAGGGCCTTGAGCATGGCCCAGGTGTAGTCGGTGAGGGTTTCGACATTGTTCAGTTCGATGCGCTGGCCATGTTGGTTGACCAGGAAGAACCAGTTGCCGCCCCAGGCGATGTCGCCGTGCACCACGCCGTGGCCAGGCACCTCGACCGCCACCCGCTGGCGGTAGCGGTAGGCGGGTACGTTGCCGACGGTTACCGCGCCGTCTTCATGCAGTGTGGCGCTGACCTGGCCGACCGGCGTGTCGATCTTGTGCATGCCGGGTTCGATCAGCCCCAGGTGCCGGAGCGAGGCGACCAGGCCGATGGTGCCGTGCCCACACATGTTCAGGTAACCGGCGTTGTTGAAGAAAATCACCCCGCAGGTGGCATCGGGAGAGACCGGTGGGCAGTACAGCGCGCCGACCAGCACATCGTTGCCGCGTGGTTCCAGCAGGCAGGCGCGGCGCCAGTGGTCGTGCAGCTCGCGCAGCTCGTCGCGCTGCTCGGCCATGCTGCGGCCAGTGAGTGCCGGGAAGCCTTTCATCACCAGGCGGGTGGGTTCGCCGCCGGTGTGGGAGTCGATGACATGAACCTGTTTCATGAGAGTGTCCATTTGGAATTGAGCTATGTCTTGCGCTGTCTGTTCGGGCCCGTTCGCGGCTGAAGCCGCTCCTACAGGCCTTTGTAGGAGCCGGCTTGCCGGCGAACAGGGCCAACACCTTTCATGAAGCAGTCACTGCGGGGCGATGGGCTGCTTGAGGCTGAGCACTGGTCTCGCTCTCATCCTCCCCATCCAGCCGCACCAACCGCGCTGGCACGCCAGTGGCCGCGCCCCAGTAGTAGATCCCCAGTGCGCTGGTAGCCACGACCAAGGTGTCGAACGGGTGCCCGATCACACCCAGGCCACCGAAGCTGCCCAGCCAGGAGAGGAAAATGGTCACGGCATAGAAGCCGATAAGCCACGCCGACGAGCGCACCTGCTGGCCCAGCGACAAGTGTTCGGTGGGCACGAAGCGGCGGCACAGCAGGTACAGCACGAACATCACGATCTGCAGGGCCAGCAGCCAGGACACGGTGTTCCAGCCCGACCAGTAGACGATCAGCGCGGCGATGATGAACGACAGTGGCCCGAGCACACCCATGCCTTTCACCCGGAACGGCCGGGCCATGTCCGGTGCGCTGCGACGCAGGGCCGCGACCGACACCGGGGCCACGGCATAGCTCAGCACCAGGGCGGCCGACACCACATTGATCAGGGCTTCCCAGGAGGGGAACGGCAGGGTCCAGAACACCGCCAGGCCGAAGGTCAGCCACAGCGCCGGACGCGGGATGCCGGACTGCTCGTCGATGCGGGTGAAGTACTTGAAGAAGGTGCCGGTCTGCGCCCAGCCATAGACCACGCGTGGGGTGGCGTTCATGTAGATGTTGCCGCAGCCGCTGGGCGAGATCACCGCGTCCGCCACCACCAGGTAGGCCAGCCAGCCGACCCCCAGGGCCAGGGCGATGTCACGGTAGGGCAGGGCCAGTTCCTTGGTCACCCCGGCCCAGCCGTTTGCCAGCATCTCGGTCGGGATGCTGCCGAGGAAGGCCAGTTGCAGCAGGGCGTAGATGGCGGTGGAGAGCAGCACCGAGAGAATCAGCGCGATGGGGATGGTGCGCTGCGGGTTCTTCACTTCGCTGGCCACCGAGATGATCGGCGTGAGGCCCAGGTAGGCGAAGATGATGCCGCCGGCCGATACGGCCATTTCCACGCCGGACAGACCGAACGGAGCGAAACCCTGGACCGAGAAGTTCTCCGGTTTGAAGAAGGTGAACAGCACGCCGATCACCAGCAGCGGCACGATGAACTTGAACACGCTGACCAGGTTGTTGGCCTTGGCGAAGGTCTTCACGCTGCGGTAGTTGAGCACGAAGAACAGCAACAGCAGGGCGAACTGCACCAGCCAGCCGAGCACCGTCGGGTCGCTGGAGCCGGCTTTGGTCAGCCCGGGAAACCAGGCCGCGGCGTATTGGCGCGAGGCGACCACTTCGATGGCGATCAGGCTGGAGAAGGCGATCAACGTGATGAAGCCCATCAGGTAGCCCAGCAATGGGCCGTGGGAGTACACCGGGTAGCGCACCACGCCACCGGCGCGGGGCAGGGCGGCGCCCAGTTCGCAGTAGACGATGCCCAGCAACAGCACGGCGAAGCCGCCGAGGAACCAGGAGAGGATGCCGGCGGGGCCGGCGATGGCCGAGACGTGGCTGGCGGCGAACAGCCAGCCGGAGCCGAAGATGGCACCAAGGCCGATGAAGGTGAGGTCCAGCAATGACAGCTGTTTCTTGAATTTGCCTGACATGGGGTCGCCTTTTTGTAGGTTTTGGATAGGCAGGTCTGATGTCACGATGCGGCTTGGTCGGCCGCGCTCTTGTAGGTCATGGGGCGGCTTGCATGGGGCATAGAGTGGGCTGATCGGGGCGTTGGTTCTTGATGGTTTTCTGCAGAGAGAGTGACGAAATCGGCACAGTTGAAGAAAAGGCTGGCGGATTGGGGGGGCGGCTGGATAGGCTGGGTTGCATGCCCGGCAAGGGCTGGAGAGATGCAGTGGCAGCGCTGGCCCTTTCGCGGGGCAAGCCCGCTCCTACAGGTACGGCGCTTGCCTCGAGATCGCCGCGATCCCTGTAGGAGGGGGCTTGCCCCGCGAAAGGGCCGGTACCGCCACCGGAGAACTGATTCAATGTCACGCGACTCACTGGCAACCCTGTACCAGACCCTCGACCAGCACCGCCCCGAATCCCTGGAGGCTTTGCTCAATGGCGTGGTCTGGCTGTTGCCGATGCTCGATGTGATCACCAACGCGGCGATCTTCATCAAGGACGACCAGGCCCGCTATGTGCTGGCCAACCGCACGCTGGTCCAGCGCTGCGGCCTCAAGCGATTGCAACCCTTGCTGGGCAAGACCAGCGCCGAGGTATTTCCGGCACGCCTGGGCCCTGGCTACACCGAGCAGGATCGCCGTGTGCTGGAGCAGGGCCTGGTGCTGGAGGATCAACTGGAGCTGCACTTGTACGGCAGTCGCGAACCAGGCTGGTGCCTGACCCACAAGCGCCCGTTGCATGACCCAAGTGGCAGGATCATCGGTTTGGTGGGCATTTCCATCGACCTGCAATCAGCCGCCGACACCCACCCCGCCTACCAGCGCCTGGCCGCCGTGGATGCGCATATCCGCGCGCACTTCCACCAGCCGATCAGCATGGGCGAGCTGACACGTCTCGCCGGGATCTCGGTGGCGCAGCTGGAGCGTTACTGCAAGCGGGTATTCCACCTCACGCCCCGACAGATGATCCACAAGGCTCGCCTGGAGCACGCCCACCAACTGCTGCACAGCGACCTGCCGATCATTGAAGTGGCGCTGCGTTGCGGCTACACCGACCACAGCGCGTTCAGCCGGCAGTTCAAGCAACTGACCGGCTTCACCCCCAGGCAGTACCGGCAGGCTACGACAGGTCAGGAAGCCTGAAAGAGTGCGCGAGCTTCGTCGAAGCACTGCTCGGCAATCGCCGACTGAGGTTCGCTGCGGCGCAGCAACAGGCCGACCGGGCTGTGGATGCTGGCGTCGGCCACGGGGATGATGCGCATGTGCTCGCTGAGTTCCTCCAGCCCGCAATCCAGGGGCATGATCGCGCAGCACACACCGGTGTTGATGGCCTGGATCAGCTGGAAGGTCGAGTCGCTTTCCAGCACCGCGTTGGGCTCCAGGCCACGGCTGCGGAAACTCAGGTCCAGGGACTGGCGGTAGTGCATGCCCTTGCTCAGCAAGCCCAGGGGGATCTCGCCGAGTTCATCCCAGCGCAGCGTGTCGGTGTCGAAACCGAAGTGCCGGGTGTCGTGCAGCAGGCCCATGGTGGTGGTGCTCAGCTCGATCACTTCGAAGAAGCTGGCATTGACCTGGTCGAGGTAGCAGATGCCCAGGTCGAGCTGGTTGCGGCTCAGGCCGTCGATGATCTGTTCGGAGCTCAGCGACGAGAGCTGGAAGTTCAGCTCGGGGTATTTCGCGCGCAGGGGCATCAGCAATTGCATGGGGTTGAAGCTGGCCAGCGGCACGGTGCCCAGGCGCAGGCTGCCGACCACCTGGCCGCGGCAACTGGCGGCCTCGGCCTGCAGCCCGTCGTGGGCGGCGAGCAGGGTGCGGGCCCAGGCCAGGATGCGCTCGCCGGCTTCGGTGAAACCCTCGAAGCGTTGGCCGCGCTTGACCAGCACCAGGTCAAGCTCATCCTCCAGGTTGCGCAGGCGCATGGACAGCGTGGGCTGGGTGATGTGGCACAGCGCCGCGGCCTGGCCGAAGTGGCGGGTCTGGTCGAGGGCGATGAGGAACTTGAGCTGCTTGATGTCCATGGGGCGGCCTGGCGAGCGGGGTGGGCGGGTTCCGCGACCTTAACCAACTCCGCGCGGGCTGGCCAATCTTTAATGGTGACCGCTTGATAGAGGGCGTTGATCATGCGGTGATAGAGCCCCTTGATCATGTGGTTCGTCCTATCGATTGGACGCTGCCGGGGCTTGGTTCTAACGTGGTGCGTTGACCATCCAGGAGCAGACCCATGAGTGTGAAACCGGATGCGGTGTTCGTGCCGCTCAACATTGCCGTGCTGACCGTCAGCGATACCCGTACGTTTGACAACGACACCTCCGGCGAGCTGCTGGCCACGCGCTCGGTGCAGATCGGCCACCGCCTGGTCGACCGGGTGCTGCTCAAGGACGACCTGTACAAGATTCGCGCCCAGGTCGCCACCTGGATCGCCGACGAGCAGGTACAGGTGGTGCTGATCACCGGCGGCACCGGCTTTACCGGGCGCGACAGCACGCCCGAGGCGGTGGATTGCCTGCTGGACAAGCGTATCGATGGGTTTGGCGAATTGTTCCGCGCACTGTCGATTCTCGATATCGGCACTTCGACCGTGCAGAGCCGGGCGTTGGCCGGGTTGGCCAACGGTACCCTGGTGTGCTGCCTGCCGGGTTCGACCGGGGCTTGTCGCACGGCCTGGGAAGGGATCCTGGCCGAGCAGCTGGATGCGCGGCACCGGCCGTGCAATTTCGTGGCGCACCTGAAGCCGATCGCGGCCTGCGAGAGCCGCGGCTGACCTCTGTAGGAGCGGCTTCAGCCGCGATGCAGACAACGCGGTGCCTGCTACCCGCTTCACGGGTAATCGCGGCTAAAGCCGCTCCTACAGCGAATGGCTGCATCAACTCAGCACATGATCCACCGGCACCAGCGCCGGTGGCAGCGGCTCATGCCCCAGCGCCGCCAGCACATCGCGCTCGATGGTGCGCACCATGGCGTCGGTCGGCAAGTCGTTCTCGTCGCGCCCGAAGGGGTCTTCCAGCTCGTTGCCGATCGCATCCAGGCCGAAGAACGTGTAGCTGACGATGGTGGTGAACAACGGCGCCAGCCAGCCCAGCGGCTCGGCCAGGGCGAACGGCAGCAGCAGGCAGAAGATATAGATGGTGCGATGCAGCAGCAGGGTGTAGGGGAACGGCAGCGGCGTGCCCTTGATCCGCTCGCAGGTGGCCTGGACGTCCGACAGGCCGGTCAGGCGCTGTTCCAGCACGGTGTAGCGGAACTCGCTGATCGCACCCTCCTTTGCCAGCCGTGAGCACTGCGCGCCGATGTCGCGCAGGATGCCGTCGCAGACATTGTGCGCGGTGGCCTGCGCGTCCTCGGCCAACCAGGTGCGGGCCAGGGGCAGTTCTTCTTCGTTGCGCAGCCGGGCGTTGAGGGCATGGGCGAAGCCACACAGGCTGCGCAACATCCGCGCACGCAACTGCTCGTCCTCGATCACCACGCTTTCACGCACGAACGACCGCACCTCGATGATCATCCTGCCCCAGGCCTTGCGCCCCTCCCACCAGCGGTCGTAGCAGGCGTTGTTGCGAAAGCTCATGAAGATCGAAAGCGACAGGCCGAGCAGGGTGAAGGGCGTGGCGCTGACCGGGTAGAACAGCGCCGGGTAGTGGCGTTCGATGAGCACGATCAGCGCCGCCAGCAGGGTCACCGCCAGGCAGCGCAGGGCGATACGCTGGACGATCGAACCCTTGAGGGTGAACAGCACGCGCAGCATGTCGGGGCGTGGGTGGACGATCAAGGCGGTTCCAGAGGCGGCCGATCAGCCGCCGGTCATGTTCATGAAACGCAGGATCTGCACCTCGCCGCCCACTTCGAAATGGTGGCGGTAGGGCTTGAGCTGCATGGCGTCGCGGATGGCCTTTTCCAGGCGCGCGGTGTCGCCGGGGTGCTGGCGCAGGACCTGCTTGAGGTCCACGGAATGCTCGTTGCCCAGGCACAGCAGCAGGCGGCCTTCGACCGTCAGGCGCACGCGGTTGCAGGTGGCGCAGAAGTTGTGGCTGTGGGGCGAAATGAAGCCGACCCGGGTATTGGCGGCTTCGGCCAGGCGCCAGTAACGGGCCGGGCCCTGGGAGGATTCGGCTGATTCGATCAGGGTGAAGTGCTCGGCCAGGCGGTTGCGCACGTCATCGCTGGAGCAAAAGGATTCCCCACGCTCATGCTCGCTGATCACGCCAAGCGGCATTTCCTCGATGAAAGAGATGTCCAGCTCGCGGTCGATGGCGAAACGCACCAGGTCGACGATCTCGTCGTCGTTGCGGCCCTTGAGCACCACCGCGTTGAGTTTGGTGCGGCGGAAACCGGCGGCACGGGCGGCGTCGATGCCGGCGATCACTTGCTTGAGGTCGCCGGTGCGGGTGAGGGCGCGGAAGCGGTCGGGGTCAAGGCTGTCGAGGCTGATGTTCAGCCTGGAGACGCCGGCATCGAACAGCGGTTGTGCCAAGCGTGGCAGTTGCGAGCCGTTGCTGGTCAGGCACAGTTCACGCAGGCCGGGCAGGGCGGCGATGCGCCCGCACAGGTCGACGATGCCCTGGCGCACCAGCGGCTCGCCACCGGTCAGGCGGATCTTGCGGGTACCCAGGGCCACGAAACGTTCGGCGACTTGGTACAGCTCTTCGAGCGAAAGGATCTGCTGGCGCGGCAGGAACTGCATGTCCTCGGCCATGCAATAGACGCAGCGGAAGTCGCAGCGGTCGGTAACCGACATCCGCAGGTAATCGACTTTGCGGTTGAAACCGTCGACCAGGGCCTGGGGGTTCTTTTCCACGTTCGCGCTCGGCTGTGAGGGAGTTGGGGCGGCGCAAAGCCGCAGACAAGGTTCAAGCTATTACTTGCGTCCCCTGGCGTCAAATGGCTTTCCCCGACCATTCGATCAGTCTCCTCTATCACGGCTCCAGGCCCTGAAAACCGTGGCTTTGGCGCGGTGATCGAGACGGTTTATCACGCCTTCACTTATTTCGATTGGACGCACCCGAGGTGCGTTCTTAGGCTGGAAAAAACACCGCGCGGAACACACAGCACATGAGCCAGGACGAACACATCAGGGACTACAAGGGGCCGGCCGCCGGCTGGGGCGCGCTCAAGAGCGTGACCAAGAGCTGGCTGGGCAGCGAGAACGCCTTCAAGAACCTGCGGGCCATGCTCAAGACCAACCAGAACGGCGGCTTCGACTGCCCCGGCTGCGCCTGGGGCGAGTCGCCGGAAAGCGACATGGTCAAGTTCTGCGAGAACGGCGCCAAGGCCGTTAACTGGGAAGCCACCGGCCGCTCGGTAGACCCGGCGTTCTTCGCCAAGTACAGCGTCAGCGCCCTGCTCGAACAGACCGACTACTGGCTGGAGTACCAGGGCCGCCTGACCCACCCGATGCGCTACGACGCCGCCACCGACCACTACGTCGAAACCAGCTGGGGCGAGGCCTTCGCCTTGGTCGCCAAGCACCTGAACGGCCTGGCGTCGCCCGACCAGGCCGAGTTCTACACCTCCGGCCGGGCCAGCAACGAGGCGGCGTTCCTCTACCAGCTGTTCGTGCGCGCCTACGGCACCAACAACTTCCCCGACTGCTCGAACATGTGCCACGAGGCCAGTGGCGTGGGCATGGCCGAAACCCTGGGCGTGGGCAAGGGCACCGTGGTGTTTCACGACCTGGAACTGGCCGACGCGATCTTCGTCATCGGCCAGAACCCTGGCACCAACCACCCGCGCATGCTCGAACCGCTGCGCGAGGCGGTCAAGCGCGGTGCCCAGGTGGTCTGTTTCAACCCGCTCAAGGAGCGTGGCCTGGAGCGTTTCCAGCACCCGCAGCACCCGTTCGAGATGCTCAGCAACGGCTCCGAACCGACCAACACCGCCTACTTCCGCCCGGCCCTGGGCGGCGACATGGCGGCCATGCGCGGCATCGCCAAGTACCTCCTGCAGTGGGAGCGCGAGGCGCAACTGAACAACGAGCCAGCGGTGTTCGACCATGCTTTCATCGCCGAGCACACCAGCGGTGTCGAGGCCTATCTGGCTGTGGTCGATGCCACGCCCTGGGCGCATATCGTCGAGCAGTCCGGCCTGAGCAAGGCCGAGATCGAGCTGGCCGCGCGCATGTACCGCAAGGCCGAGCGGGTGATCATGTGCTGGGCCATGGGCGTCACCCAGCACCGCCACTCGGTGCCGACCGTGCAGGAGATCGTCAACCTGCAACTGCTGCGCGGCAATGTCGGCAAGCCGGGCGCGGGTCTTTCGCCGGTGCGTGGCCACAGCAACGTGCAGGGCGACCGCACCATGGGCATCGACGAGAAGCCAAAGGCGCATCTGCTCGACGCCATCGAGAAACGGTTCCAGTTCAAGGTGCCGCGCGAGCACGGCCACAATGCCGTGCTGGCGATCAAGGCCATGGAGGAGGGGCGGGCCAGGGTGTTCATCGGGCTGGGTGGCAACTTCGCCCAGGCCACGCCGGATACCCCGCGCACCCACGCGGCGCTGCGCAACTGTGAGCTGACCGTGCAGATCTCCACCAAGCTCAACCGTTCGCACCTGGTTACCGGGCGTGATGCACTGATCCTGCCGTGCCTGGGCCGCACCGAGATCGATATCCAGGCTGAAGGCCCGCAAGGCGTGACGGTGGAGGACACCTTCAGCATGGTGCACATCTCCCACGGCCAGTTGAAACCGCGCTCACCCCACCTGCGTTCAGAGCCGGCGATCGTCGCCGGCATGGCCAAGGCCACCCTGGGCAACAAGCCGATCGATTGGGAATACGCCATTGCCGACTACGGTCGCATCCGCAGCATGATCGCCGACGTCATCCCGGGCTTCAGCGAATTCAACGAGCGCCTGCAGCATCCCGGCGGCTTCCACCTGGGCAACAACGCCGCTGATCGCAACTTCCGCACCGCCACCGGCAAGGCACGTTTCACGCCCAGCCCGTTGCCGGAGCAACTGGTCAACGCGCAGGTACTGGCCCGTGGCGACAAGCCCGACCTGATCCTGCAGACCCTGCGCTCCCACGACCAGTACAACACCACGCTGTACGGGCTGGATGACCGTTATCGCGGTGTGTTCGGCCTGCGCGAGGTGGTGTTCGTCAACGAGGCGGATATTCGCCGGCTGGGCTTCGAGCCGGGCGAGCAGGTGGACCTGGTGTCGTTGTGGGAGGATGGCCGCGAGCGGCGGGTGTCGGGGTTCCGCCTGGTGGCCTATGACGTGCCTGAAGGCCAGGCAGCGGCCTACTACCCGGAGACCAATCCGCTGGTGCCGCTGGAGAGCTATGGCGAGGGCACCTACACGCCGACCTCGAAGTTCGTCGCGATCAAGCTGGAGAAATCCAAGGCCGGAAACCTGATCCAGGCGTCATCCACGGACTGAACGCCTTCTCCTGTAGGAGCCGGCCTTGCCGGCGAATGGCCGGTACCGACAACACAAGATTGTCGCCTTGAGCGCGGGTCTGTTCGCCGGCAAGCCGGCTCCTACCTTTGTCCCGTAGGAGCCGGCTTGCCGGCGAACAGGTCCATTTCAGCGATACACCGGATACGCCGTGGTGTATTTCATCTGCTCCATGGCAAAGCTCGAGGTGATGTTCGACAACCCATCGGTGCTGGTGATCAGCTTCTTGTAGAAGCGGTCATACGCCGCGATGTCGCCCACCACCACCCGCAGCATGTAGTCCCAGTCGCCGGACATCCGATACACCTCCATCACTTCCTCGAACGCCGTCACTGTCGCCGCGAACTGCTCCAGCCAGGCACTGTCATGGCGCTGGGTCTTGAGCTGGACGAACACGGTCAGGCCCAGCCCCAGGCGCTCGGGGTCGAGCAGGGCAACGCGGCTACGGATGTAGCCTTCTTCCTCCAGGCGCTTGACCCGTTTCCAGCAGGGGGTGGTCGACAGGTTGACCGCCTCGGCCAGGTCCTTGAGCGAAATCGAGGCGTCGCGCTGCAGCAGGGTGAGGATGTGCTGGTCGAAACTGTCCATGGCGTGATGGGGCTCGAATCGGGAAAAAGTTTCCACAGATTAGCGGTTAGGCGAATGCATTGGAACCTGATCGCTTTCCGGGATGAAATGACTGTTCCCGGCGGCGCCTGCCAGCCACGGATATGAGATAGTGGCGGTTTTCCACTCAGTCAATGGACCCGACCATGTCCGACAAACCGCGCAATTTCGCCACCCGCACCATCCACGCTGGCGAGCAGTCCAGCGTCGCCGACAATGCCATCTTCCCGGCCATCGTCACCTCCAGCTCGTTCATCAAGCGCGGCCTGGACGACAACCCCGAATACGCCTACAGCCGCGTCAGCAACCCGACCCGGCACGCCTATGAAACCTGCGTCGCCGCACTGGAGGAGGGCGTCGGCGCGGTCGCCTGCGCCTCGGGCGTCAGCGCCACCGCCACAGTGCTGGAACTGCTGTCCAAGGACGCCCACGTGGTGGTGATGAACGGCGTCTACGGCGGTACCTTCCGCCTGCTGGAAGACTACCGGGGACGCACTTCGGGCCTGACCACCACCTACGTCGACCTCAACGACATCGACGCCGTGGCGGCGGCGATCCGCCCCGACACGCAACTGATCTGGATCGAGTCGCCGACCAACCCGCTGCTGCACCTGGTGGACATCAAGGCGGTGTGCGACCTGGCCCGCGCCCGTGGCGTGATGACCTGCATCGACAACACCTTCTGCTCGCCGTGGAACCAGCAACCGATCACCCTGGGCGTGGACCTGGTGATGCACTCGGCGAGCAAGTACATCGGCGGCCACTCCGACCTCACCGGCGGCGTGGTGGTGGCGGCCAATAACGAACTGCTGGGCCGTTTGCGCAAGATCAGCATGGCGGTCGGCGCGATCCAGGGGCCGTTCGACTGCTACCTGGCGCTGCGCGGGCTCAAGACCCTCGACGTGCGCATGGAGCGCCAGAGCGCCAACGCCCTGCGCGTGGCGCAGTTCCTCGAACATCACCCGCAAGTCGAGCAGGTGTACTACCCAGGCCTTGAAAGCCACCCGCAGCATGCGCTGAGCAAGCGCCAGATGCGTACTGGCGGGGCCGTGGTGGCGATGCGCATCAAGGGTGACCGGGCGGCGGTCAATCGCCTGGTCGAGGCGCTGTCGATCTTCGTCCTGGCCGACTCGCTGGGTGGCGTGGAGAGCATGATCAACCATTCCTGGAGCATGTCCCACAACTCCCTCAGCCCGGAGCAGAAAGGCGTGATGGGCATCAGCGAGAACCTGGTGCGGCTGTCGATGGGGATCGAGGACTATCGCGACCTGATCGAGGACCTGGATACGGCGCTCAAGGCGTCGGCCTGAACTGAAAACATCGCGGGGCAAGCCTGCTCCCACCTGATCGCCGTCGGCAGCGGTGGGAGCGGGCTTGCCCCGCGATGGTATCGAGATCGGGTAATCAGGACTTGGGCGGATGGACAATCCGTTCGATCTTGTCCTTGAGCAGCAGGCGCTCCTTGCGCAGCAGGTTGACGGTGTCGTCGTTGGTGCCGTTGCCTTCGGCGGCCACCACTTCCTTGTCCTTGGCGTTGTACTCCTTGTGCAGCTTGTGCAGGTCGTGGTTCTTGTCGATAAGGGCCTGGAACTGGTCGGCGGTCACGTGCAGGTCTGCGAGCAAATCATGCGGAACTGGCATTTGTTCACCTCTTTCAGGGGTTGGTAGACGAGCCTGAACCATCAGGATAGCCGCCTTTGCCGCTTTGCGTGACTGGGGTAGGCTGTCGCACATTCTCCCGCGACCGGAACCCGCGCCATGCCTCACCTGAACCTGGAATACAGCGACAACCTGCGCCAGCTGAATGTCGATCAGTTGCTCCTGCGCCTGAACCACGCCCTGGTCGGCAGCGGCCAGTTCGCCGACGAGCTGGACATCAAGAGCCGCGCCCAGGCCTTCGCCCAATACCGCGTCGGTACCGCGCCGGGGGAACGCGCCTTCGCCCATGTGCGCCTGGCGATCCTCAGCGGGCGCTCCGAACAGGTCAAGCAGCAACTCTCCAGCAGCCTGCTGGAAGTGCTCCATGAAGCCATCCCCGCCGCGACCGGGCTGGACATCCAGCTGTGCGTCGAGGTGCTCGATATCGATCGCCAGCCGTACGCCAAGCTTCACCTGCCAGGCTGAACAAACGCTGAATGAAACTTGTTTAATCGATAAAAGACGCCTTCCCACCAATTGTTGGCGTCTTTTTCACAAAAAATTGATGCTACGCTTTCTAGAGTTCGGCCAACTTCCCAGAGTGCCTTCCCGGTGCGCTGGCCGCTGACAACTCTCACTGCGAACACCATGCTGAAATTCAAATCCCTGCGGACTGAATGGGTCACGCTGCTGGCCAGCCTTTACCTGTTGATCGGCCTGAATACCTTTCTCTGGGAACACCTCGAATCCATCGTGCCGCCCGGCATGGTGGGGCTGTGGTTGAGCCTGGCGTTCGCCGTGCTGATGTTGTTCGCATTCAACCTCGTGCTGACGTTGTTGGCCTTCCGTTATGTATTGAAACCGGTATTGATCCTGTTGTTCATGAGTGGCGCGGGCGTGGCTTACTTCATGAATCAATATGGCGTGCTCATCGACGCGGGCATGTTCCGCAATGTCGCCGAAACCAATGTCGCGGAAGTTCGCGACCTGCTCTCGATCAAGTTTGCGTTGTATATCCTGCTGCTCGGTGTCGTGCCTTCTCTACTGGTCTGGAAAGCCCCCATCGCCTACCGCCCCTGGCACCGTGAGCTGCTGGGCAAGCTGGTGGTCAGCGGCGCGTGCGTGGCGGCGCTGGGGTCGGTGGCGCTGGTCAACTACCAAGGGCTGTCCTCGCTGTTTCGCAATCACCACGAACTGCGCCTGATGCTCACCCCGAGCAATATCGTCGGTGCTTCCATCGGTTATGTCCGCGAGCAGATCGGCACCGCCGCGCACCCGTTCCAGGCTTATGGTGAAGATGCCCGTCGTGACGCGGCCTGGCAGCAGCATGAGCGCAAGTCGCTGACCGTGCTGGTGGTGGGTGAAAGTGCCCGGGCGGAAAACTTCGGCCTGCTCGGCTATGCCCGCGACACCACGCCCAACCTGGCGAAGGAGCAGGGCTTGCTGAGCTTCACCGATGTCCAATCCTGCGGCACCGAGACCGCCGTGTCGGTACCGTGCATGTTCTCCGGCATGGGGCGCAAGGACTACGTCGCCAGCGTGGCCAAGAACCGCGAGGGCCTGCTCGACATCCTCCAGCGCGCCGGCCTGGCCGTGCAGTGGCGTGACAACCAGTCCGGCTGCAAGGGCACCTGCGACCGCGTGCAGTTCATCGACGTCAGCAACCTCAAGGACCCGGCCCTGTGCGCCGATGGCGAATGCCATGACGAGATCCTGCTGCAGGGCCTGGCCGAGTTGATCGACAACCTCGACAAGGACACCGTGCTGGTGCTGCACCAGATGGGCAGCCACGGCCCGGAGTACTTCAAACGCTACCCCGGTGGTGCCGAGCCGTTCACCCCGGTGTGCCGCAGCAATGCCCTGAACCAGTGCAGCCGTGAAGAGATCATCAACGGCTACGACAACACCCTGGCCTACACCGACAAGGTCCTGTCCTCGCTGATCGACACCCTGCGCAGCAAGCAGGACAAGGTCGACACTGCGATGATCTACCTTTCCGACCACGGCGAGTCGCTGGGCGAGTACAACCTGTTCCTGCACGGCACCCCCTATGTGATGGCGCCGGATCAACAGAAGCACGTGCCGCTGCTGGCCTGGTTCTCCGACAGCTACACCCAGGACTTCGGCCTGGACACCGACTGCATGACCAAGTTGCGCGACGCACCGCTGTCGCAGGACAACCTGTTCCATTCCATGCTCGGCCTGCTGCAGGTGCATACCGAGGTCTACAAGCAATCGCTGGACATGTTCGCCAGCTGCCGCCCATGGCTGGCAGCCGGCCGCTGACCGTACCAACGGTCGGCACCAAGGATGGCGTGGCTTGCGAGGTTTCACCCAGAGCGTCCGCGCCGTATATACTGCGCGCCAATGTAAGTGGGAGAGCCTCGTGGCCATCGAAATTCACTGGATCCGTGACGACCAGACCCTGGCCGAGCATTGCCAACGCTGGCACACGCTGCCTTTTGTCGCGCTCGACACCGAATTCATGCGGGTCGACACCTTCTACCCGAAAGCCGGCCTGGTGCAGATCGGCGACGGTAATCAGGCTTTCCTCATCGACCCGTTGCTGATCAGTGACTGGCAGCCGCTTGCCGACCTGCTCGACGACAGCCGCGTGGTCAAGGTGCTGCACGCCTGCAGCGAAGACCTCGAAGTGCTGTTGCGCCTGACCGGCAAGCTGCCCCAGCCGCTGTTCGACACGCAATTGGCCGCCGGCTACCTGAACATCGGTTTCTCGATGGGGTATTCGCGCCTGGTGCAAGAGGTGTTGGGCCTTGAGCTGCCGAAGGGCGAAACGCGCTCCGACTGGTTGCAACGCCCGCTGTCGGAAACCCAGGTCAGCTATGCCGCGGAAGATGCCGTGCACCTGGCCGAACTGTTCAGCGCCCTGCGCCCGCGGCTGTCGGACGACAAGTACGCCTGGGTGCTGGACGACGGTGCCGAGCTGGTCGCCGCGCTGCGCCGTGAAGTCGAGCCCGAGACGCTGTACCGCGACGTCAAGCTGGCCTGGAAACTCGGCCGCCAGCAGCTGGCCGTGCTGCGTGAACTGTGCGCCTGGCGCGAGCGCGAGGCCCGCAGCCGCGATGTGCCACGCAACCGTATCCTGAAAGAACACTCGTTGTGGCCCATGGCCAAGAGCCAACCCGACAGCCTGCCGGCGCTGGGTCGAATCGACGAGATGCACCCGCGCACCATCCGCCAGGATGGCGAGTTCCTCATCCAGCTGATCAAGCGTGCCGCCGCCCTGCCGCAGGATCAATGGCCGGCGCCGCTGCCCGAGCCGCTGCCAATCGAGGCCTCCGGCATCCTCAAGCGCCTGCGCGCCATCGGCCAGGCCGAAGGCGAGCGCCTGCAGATCGCCCCGGAGCTGATGCTGCGCAAGAAGACCCTCGAAGCCCTGCTCAAGAGCGGCTTCCCCAATGGCCCCTATCAATTGCCCGAGTCGCTGCGCGGCTGGCGCCGCGAGCGCATGGGCCAGGCCCTGCTGGACGACCTGGCGGGCGCCGGAGACAAGCAATGAAACGAATCTGTTCGATCTACAAGAGCCCGCGCAAGAACGAGATGTACCTCTACGTGCTCAAGGCCGATGGCCTGGAGCGCGTGCCAGAGGGGCTGCTGCCGTTCTTCGGCACGCCGATGCACGCCTTCGACCTGGTGCTCAGCCCCGAGCGCAAGCTGGCCCGCGAAGACATCGCGAAAGTGCTGGAAAACCTCGACAGCCAGGGCTACCACCTGCAGATGCCACCGCCGGACGACGACTACATCGAGCACCTGCCCGAAGAGTTGCTGCGCCGCAACGACCCGGCCTGATCCGGAGCGCCTTTCTTTGTCGTGGCCCGCTTGCCGGGCCACATTTCGTTGTCTGCCAAGGTTGTGTTTCACATGCGCGTTCTGATCGCTGAACAGGATCATGCCAACTACGCTCGCCTGCTGGGCGAGGCGGCACCGGACCTGGAGGTCCTGACCAGCGGCGATTCCGCCGAACTGGCGCGCCTGGCCTGCGACTGCCCGGTGTGGCTGGGCCAGCCGGACCTGCTGGCGAGCCTGTTGCGCCAGGGCCACAAGCCGCAGTGGCTGCAGTCGACCTGGGCCGGTATCACCCCACTGCTCGCCAAGGGGCTGCCGCGCGACTATCGGCTGACCCGGGCGGTGGGTATCTTCGGCCAGGTGATGGCCGAGTACATGCTCACCTACATGCTGGTGCACGAGCGCGAGGTGCTGTCGCGCCTGGTCAGCCAAGTCGAGCGCCGCTGGGATGACCGGCCGGGTCGCACCCTGGAAGGGCGCCGGGTGCTGATCGTGGGGGCTGGAGACATCGGCCAGCGCGTCGCCGAATTCCTCGTGCCATTCGGCGTGACGCTGTATGGCGTGGCCAGCAGCGCCCGCGAACAGGCGCCGTTCGTCGAGGTGGTGGGGCTGGAGCAATTGCCACGCATGGTCGGCCAGGCCGACTACGTGCTCAACCTGCTGCCCGACACGCCGTCCACCCATGACCTGTACGACGCGACGCTGTTCAAGTGCTTCCAGCCCAGCGCGCTGTTCATCAACGCCGGGCGTGGCGTGGCAGTGGTCGATGCCGACCTGGTGGAGGCGCTCAAGCAAGGCCATCTGGCCGGCGCGGTGATCGACGTGTGCCGCCAGGAGCCTTTGCCCCAGCGCCACCCGTTCTGGACCGCCTGGGGGTTGCTGTTGACCGGGCACAGCTCGGCACCCACCTCGCCGGCGGCGATGGCGCGCTTGTTCGTCGAGAATGTGCGGGCGTACCAGGCAGGGCAGGGGTTGCGTGGCGAGGTGGACTTCGCGCGGGGGTATTGAGTGTTCGCCGGCAAGCCGCTCCTACGCAAACTTGTAGGAGCCGGCTTGCCGGCGAACCCCCTCGTTACAGGCTGAACTCGCCTTCCGCCGCCAGCTCGCTCAGCGGCCGGCGCGGGCTCGGCACTTCACGCGCCTGCAGCCCCTCAGCCAGGGTCGCCTTGTCGCCCAGCTTGCCGATTGCCACCATCGCGTGCAGCACGTACCCCTCGGGGATCTTCAGCTCACGGCGCGCCAGCTCCTGGTCGAAACCGGCCATGCCATGGGTGTGCCAGCCGCTGATGCTGGCCTGCAGCGCCAGGTGGCCCCAGGCGGAGCCGGTATCGAAGGTGTGCCACAGGGCGGGCTTTTCCTCATCGGAGCCAGGGGCGGCAAAGGTGGTCTTGGAAATGATCAGCACCAGCGCCGACGCATGTTGCGCCCAGCTGCGGTTGAACTCGTTGAGAATACCCAGGTGGCGCTCCCAGTTCGGCGTGTCGCGGCGGGCGTAGAGGAAGCGCCAGGGCTGCGAGTTGTAGGCCGAAGGCGCCCAGCGCGCGGCCTCGAGGAAGCTCAGCAGGGTCTCCTGGCTGATCGGCTCGCCGGTGAAGGCGCGTGGCGACCAGCGTTTGATGAACTGCTCGTTGATGGCGTAATCGGCGATGCGAGGGTTGGCGCTCATGGGTGCTCCTGCGAGAGACGGGGGAAACTCCGCACGCTACTGCGTCCGGCGAGCACTGACAAGCGGTCTGGCGTTGCCGCCGGACAGCCTCTAGACTGGCGCCGCCGCGCGCCGCGGATTCAAGTTGACTGCAGGAACACGTGTGATGAACGCTGACACCGCGCCCTTCTGGCGGCGCAAGACCCTCGACCAGCTCGACAGCAAGGAGTGGGAGTCGCTCTGTGATGGCTGCGGCTTGTGCTGCCTGCAGAAGCTCGAGGACGAAGAGGACAACAGCGTCTACTACACCAGCATCGCCTGCAAGCTGCTGGACCTGCAGACCTGCCAGTGCAGCGACTACCCCAACCGCTTCAAGCACGTGCCCGACTGCATCCAGCTCACCCCGGGCAAGGCCGACCAGTTCAAGTGGCTGCCGCCGACCTGCGGCTACCGCCTGGTCAGCGAAGGGCAGGACCTGCCGGCCTGGCACCACCTGGTCAGCGGCGATCGCACGCAGGTCCATGAACAGCGGATCTCCCGCTCTGGGCGCATGCTCAGTGAGAACGACGTGGATGAAGACGACTGGGAAGACCATCTGATTTTCCGCGCCGGTTAAGTCGACCGGGCTTGTCGCTATTCGCCTCTGGGAACAAGGAGTTTCTGTATGCGTCACCCGCTGTTGCTGGCCCTTGGCCTGTTGGCCAGCGCCCAGGCCTGGGCGAAGAAAGTCGACCTCGATTACCAGGTTCGCCTGCTGCCGCAGAATGGCCAGGCCGAGGTGCGCCTGACCCTGGCCGATGGCGCGGTGGTGCGCAGCCTGGATTTCGACCTGGGTAACGGCAGTGCCTACAGTGATTTCCTGGCCGATGGCCAATGGCAGGTGCAGGGCGGTCGTGGCATCTGGCGCCCGGCCGCGGGGAAGACCAGCCTGAGCTACCGGGTGCTGCTCGACCAGCAGCCGCGTGGTGCGGCCCATGAAACGC
Source organism: Pseudomonas sp. MWU13-3659 (assembly GCF_023757525.1). NCBI lineage: Bacteria > Pseudomonadati > Pseudomonadota > Gammaproteobacteria > Pseudomonadales > Pseudomonadaceae > Pseudomonas > Pseudomonas sp. MWU13-3659. The sequence goes on from NZ_JAMSHW010000022.1 coordinate 64,525, forward strand.
GCATCACGCCGCACTGGGCGCTGTTCCGTGGTGACCAGTTGGTGCCTCCGGCGCGGCTCGACCAGCACGACGGTACCGAGCTGGTGGCGCGCCTGGCGTTCGAGCTGCCGCCGGGCTGGAAGAGTGTCGAGACGGCCTGGCCGCGGATCGGCCGGCAGAAGTTTCGCATCGACGACGTCTCGCGCCTGTTCGATCGCCCCACCGGCTGGATGCTTGCCGGCAACCTCGGCAGCCGCCGCGCGCGCCTGGGTGAGACCGAAGTGACCGTCGCCGCGCCGCAAGGGCAGGGCATGCGGCGCATGGATACGCTGACCTTGCTCACCTTCGTCTGGCCGCAACTGCAAGCGGTGTTCCCACGCAATCCCCCCAAGCTGCTGCTGGTCGGCGCCCGTGACGAGATGTGGCGTGGCGCGTTGGGGGGCAACAACTCGCTGTACCTGCACAGCGGCCGCCCGTTGATCAACGAGAATGGCACCAGCCCGGTGTTGCGTGAGCTGGTGCAACTGTTCGCCCAGATCAACGACCGCGAGGGCAGCGACTGGCTGGGTGAAAGCCTTACCGACTACTACGCCGCCGAGTTGCTGCGCAGGGCCGGCGGCATCAGCGATGACCGCTACGAGGCGCTGCAGGCGCGCCTGCACAAGCAAGGTGCAAAAGTCACCCAGCTCAAGGGGGCCAAGGCCGACGCCGCGCAGGTCGCCCGGGGCGTGTTGCTGCTCCAGGCGCTGGACCGCGAAATTCGTCTTCACAACCAGGACAAACGCTCGCTGGACGACGTCGCCCGGGCGTTGATGCGCCTGTCCAGTGTCAGCACCGAAGAGTTCGTGCAGATTGCCGAGAACGTGCTGGGGCGCCAGTCCGAAGTATTGCAGAGCAAACTGCTGCATTGACTCGGCGCTTCACCACAACCCCGTAGGAGCCGGCTTGCCGGCGAACACCGGCGCAGCCGGTGCCCTCCCTGCCGATTACTTGAACTTGGGCCCCGAGCGGGTATTCAGGCCCTTGGCCATGCGGTCATAGAGCACCACGTTGACCGTCGCCGCCAGGTTCATGCAACCCTCGGTGGGAATGTAGATGGTCTCTTCACACCAGGCGCGCACGTCAGCATCGAGCGAGCCATCCTCGGGCCCGAAGATGTAGATGGCGCGGTCGGGGTGGGTGTACTCCGGCAGTGGTCGGGCACCTTCCACCAGTTCCACGGCCACCGGCGTGCAACCCAGGGGAATGATGCGCTGCAGGTCGTCGATGCCGATCAGCGGGATGTCGTAGTGCACCCGTTTGGTGTCGGTGACGAAGTCGCGGGCGCGCTCGTAGCGCTTGCCGGTGTAGAACACCGAGTTGACGCCATAGCAGCCCGCGGCGCGCATCACCGAGCCGACGTTCTCCGCCGATTTGGGGTTGAACAACCCAATGCAGCTGTACCGTTTGTTCGCCACCTGTGGGGCCCTTCGCAAAAAAGAGCGCGATTATACGGGCTTGCCGAGGTGGCGGGGGCGGGAATCGACAGTCAGTCCTTCTTCATCAGCGCGCCCAGCCCGGCGAACGGGTTATGGGTGGCCACGGAGGTCTTTGGCGAGCTCAGGGAGCCTTCGCCGAAGTACTGCTGGTCGGTGTAGCGCGAGTGCTCGTTGTCGTGGCAGTACAGGCACAGCAGCTCCCAGTTCGAACCGTCCTGGGGGTTGTTGTCGTGGTTGTGGTCGCGGTGGTGCACGGTCAGCTCGGACAGGCGCTTGCCGGAGAACTCGCGGGCGCAGCGGCCGCAGACGTGGGGGTACATTTTCAGCGCCTTGTCGCGGTAGCCCATTTCCTTGTCGCGCTTGGCGTCGGCGAGGATGCGGTCGAGGCGGGCGGTGGCGTCGGAGGTGGAGCTCATGGTGTTACCTTTTTCTGATTCAGGCGAATGACGGTTATGCCATCGAGTCTAGCGCGCCTGTGGGGCGAGCGGACAGGCAATTACATGGCATTGGGCTTAGTCTGTAGGAAGGTTCAGACAGGAGGCTGCAGATGTTGCATGCGATCTTCGCCGCGCTGCTGCTCGGCGCAGTGCCCACGGCCGACGCCGCCGGCCTGCAACAGCGGCCCTTGACACCGGTGCCGGGCGCGCCCGGCACGCCGACGCCCACCCCCTACCCGCAGATCACGCCCAGCACGCCGCCCAAGGCGGGTGACAACCAGCCGGGAGCGCCACTGCTGCCGCCCATGCCGCAGCCAGGGCCGCCCAAGGACCAACCCTTGCCTGGGTTGCAACAAACAACGCCGAAGGGACCGGCCGACGACGACTAGATCTGTTGCGCCAGGCGCTGGCCGTCCTGCATGCGCAGGCGCCTGGACAAGGCCACGGCCAGGGCGCGGATGATGCGCGCGGCGATGCGCGGTGCGTCATTGATCATCTTGTCCAGCGAGTCGCGGCCCAGGGTCAGCAACTGGCAGTCGCTGGCCGCCACGCAGGTGGCCGAGCGCCGCTCGCCGTCCAGCACGGCCATCTCGCCGAAAGCCCGGCCCTTGCGCAGGGGGGCGATTTCCACCTGAACGCCGTTGGCGTCGCGCTTGCGCACCGAAACCACACCACGGTGCAGGATGCACATGAAGGTGCCGGCATCGCCCTCGCTGAAGATGGCCTGGCCTTCATCGATGGCGGTGAGGCTGAAGTAGCCGGCGGCGGCGAGGAAGTCGCCGGGCTGCAGGGTGTCGAACAGGCCGCAGTCCATGAGCATGTCGCGGATCTCGGCGTTCAGGTGCTGGGTGTCGGGCATGTGTTGTTCTTCTTCGCATGTCGGGAAAGCGCCGCCGTACCCTGTGGGGGGAACTGTCTTGTGCTGGCTGCACTGGCCCATTCGCCGGCAAGCCGGCTCCTACGGGTATGGCGCTGAACGCGTAGGAGCCGGCTTGCCGGCGAATGGGCCAGTGCAGGCAAAGCAACACAGTTTCTCCCGCAGGGACCGCGTCACCTTCAGGTTGGGTCACCGATCCCTATGACAACGAAAAACGCGTTTTACACCACGCCCAGTTCATTGAAGACGAACGCATACTCCAGCGCCACGTCGCGCAGCCCCTGGTAGCGTCCGCTCATGCCGCCGTGGCCGGCGCCCATCTCGGTCTTGAGCAGCAGCAGGTTGCCGTCGGTCTTGAGCGTGCGCAGGCGCGCCACCCACTTGGCCGCCTCCCAGTACTGCACGCGGCTGTCGTTGTAGCCGGCGACCACCAGCATCGCCGGGTAGGCCTGAGCGCGGACGTTCTCGTAGGGGGCGTAGGCCTTGATCCGCGCGTATACCTCCGGCTCCTCGGGGTTGCCCCATTCGTCGTACTCGGTGACGGTCAGCGGCAGGTCAGGGTCGAGCATGGTGTTGAGCACGTCGACGAACGGTACCTCGGCGATGGCGCAGCGGAACAGTTCAGGGCGCAGGTTGAGCACCGCGCCCATCAGCAGGCCGCCGGCGCTGCCGCCGCTGATGGCCAGGTGCTCGCGGGCAGTGATGCCCTCGGCGATCAGGTGTTCGGCGCAGGCGATGAAATCACCGAAACTGTTGTGCTTGTGCTCCTGTTTGCCTGCGCGGTACCACGCCTCGCCCAGTTCGCCGCCACCGCGTACATGGGCAATGGCGAAGGCCACGCCGCGCTCCAGCAGGCTCAGGCGGGCGTGGGAGAACCACGGGTCGAGGCTTTCGCCGTAGGCGCCGTAGCCATACAGGTACAGCGGCACGGTCTTGTCCAGATCGACGCGACGGCGCACCAGGCTGATCGGCACCCGCGTGCCGTCCTTGGCCACCGCCCAGAGGCGCTGGCTGACATAGTCGTCGGCGTCGAACGGGCCCAGCACCGGGGTCTGCTTGAGCACTTGCTGGGCGCCAGTGGCCAGCTCCAGCTGGCGCACCTGGGCCGGACGGTTGAGCGCTTCGTAGCGCAAGCGGATGCGCGTGCTGGCAAATTCCAGGCTGTCCTGCACGTAGAGGCTGTAGGCGGCGTCCGGCAGCTCGACGCGGTAGGCCGGAAGCCCTTGCGGGTGAACTTCGATGATCGGCAGGCCACCTTCGCGCAGGCTCAGGGACAGTGCCGCAGCGTTCAGGCTGACCCCTTCGAGCATGATGTCGTCGCGGTGCGCCACCAGTACTTGCCACTGCTCGCGGGTCGGCACGCCGTCTGCCGGCGCCTGGAACAGGGCGAAGTTGATGCCGCCCTGGTTGCTGCGGATGAACCAGCGCCACTGGCCGTCGAGCTGGCCGTGGTCGGGGTAGTACTCATGGCCTTCGACCCTTGGCGCCAGGCAGGTGAACGCGGCCTGCGGCGTAGCGGCGTCCAGCACCCAGGCCTCACTGGTGGTCTTGCTGTTGAGCAGCAGCACCAGCTGGCGCTCGGAACTGGCGCGGTAGCAGTGCAGGAAGAAACGCCCGTCGGGCTCCTCGAACACCGTGGTCGCACCGGCCTCGCCCAGGGTGTGGCGGCACAGGCGCCAGGGGCGGTGGGTGTCGTCCAGCTCGGTGAAGAACAGCGTCTGGCTGTCGTTGGCCCAGGTCATGCTGCCGTCGCAGTCGTCGAAGGGCAGGGTGGTCAGCGCGCCGCTGGCCAGGTCCTTGACGTACAGGGTGTAGACCTCGTCGCCGCTGGTGTCGAGGCTGTAGGCCAGCAGGCGGTGGTCGGGGCTGACATTGAACGCGCCGAGGGCGAGGAAACCACCGTTGGCCAGGGCGTTCGGGTCGAGCAGCAGCTCTTCGCGGCTTTCGTCGACCGTGTTGCTGTCGTCGGCCGGGCGTGGGCAGCGGTAGTGGCGCGGGTATTCGTCGCCGGCGGTGGTGCGGGTGTAGTAGAGGTAGGGGCCCCAGGGGGAAGGCAGCGACAGGTCGGTTTCCTGGATGCGGCCCTTGATCTCTTCGAACAGTTGTTCGCGCAGCGGGGCCTGGTTGGCCAGGCAGGCTTCCTGATAGGCGTTTTCTGCGTTCAGGTAGGCCAGCACTTCAGGGGTGTCGCGCTCCTGCAGCCAGGCGTAGGGGTCGGTGCCTTCGGCCGGGCGGGCGATGGGGGGGCGAGGGGCGTTGGGCATTGGGGATCTCTTGGTTGGGGCTGCTGGCCGCTTCGCGGATAAATCCGCGCCTACAGGTGAGCGATATCCCTGTGGGAGCGGGTTTACCCGCGAAGAGGCCCTGACAGGCTCACTGCGCCGCTCGGGGGCAGCCTGCGCCGGTAAAAGTGTTTATCATAGGCGTCTCTTTGCCTGGCATGCACCAACACCATGACCGAACACGACTATACGCTGGCCTGGGGCCTGTACGCCGTTGCCGCCCTGGGCTGCCTGCTGGTGGCCTTCAAGCTCACCGGCTGGATGTGGCGCTGGCTGCGCGAACCGCTGCGGGTGCTGGTCGCCGTCCTGCTGTTCACCCCCACCATCGTCGACCCGGTCAAGGACAGCTTCGCCCCGGCCATCGCCATCGGCGCGCTGGACGTGGCGTTCAAGGTGGGCAACAACGAATTGCGCGCCGCCGCCGACCTGGCCATGTACGGCATGATCGCTTTCGCCCTGTACATCGTGTTCGTGCTGATCCGCTGGCCGCTGGAAAAACGCGCACGCGAGCGCCGCGCCGCGAAGGATGCCGCTGCCCAGCGTCAGGCGAAGGACGATGATGAGGTCAGCGTCGAGGCCCCGGTTGCCGCTGATCGGCGTGACCGTTACCGCGACGAGCCGGCCCCCGCGCCCGTGCGTCGCTCCGGCCCGGGGCAGGGCCGCGTAGAACCCCGTTTGTAAACCAGGAGCCGCGAACATGTGCGAACTGCTGGGCATGAGCGCCAACGTCCCCACCGACATCGTCTTCAGCTTCACCGGCCTGATGCAGCGCGGCGGGCGTACCGGCCCGCACCGCGATGGCTGGGGCATCGGTTTCTACGAAGGGCGCGGCCTGCGCCTGTTCCAGGACCCGGCCGCGAGCAGCGAGTCGGAGGTGGCGAACCTGGTGCAGCGTTACCCGATCAAGAGCGAAGTGGTCATCGGCCATATCCGCCAGGCCAACGTCGGCCAGGTCTGCCTGTCCAACACCCACCCGTTCGTGCGCGAACTGTGGGGGCGCAATTGGTGCTTCGCGCACAACGGCCAGTTGGGCGAGTTCAGTGGCCAGCGCACGTTCTACTGGCCGGTCGGCGACACCGACAGCGAAGCGGCGTTCTGCGACTTGCTCAACCGTGTGCGCGCCACCTTCCCCGAACCGGTCGAGATCGAACAGTTGCTGCCGGTGCTGGTCGAGGCCTGTGCTGAATACCGCGGCAAGGGCGTGTTCAACTGCCTGCTCAGCGACGGCGACTGGCTGTTCTGCTTCTGCTCCACCAAGCTGGTGCACATCACCCGCCGCGCGCCGTTCGGCGCCGCCCGGTTGAAGGATGTCGACCTGATCGTCGATTTCCACACCGAGACCACCCCCAACGACGTGGTCACGGTGATCGCCACCGAGGCCCTGACTGAAAACGAGACCTGGCACCGCTATGAGCCGGGCCAATGGGCCCTGTGGCGCCACGGCGAGTGCGTCGCCCACGGGCAGAGCTAAGGACGCCCCGCATGTTCAGAAGCTACCTGCGCTTGCTGTTGTTCACCTTCGGGCTGCTGGCCGGGATCCAGGTCCCGGGGCTGGTCAAGGACTACAGCCAGCGTGTCGAGGCACACCTGTTCGAATCGCGCCAGGCGCTCGACGGGTTCCGCCAGACTGCCCAACGGTTTTTCAATGGCGATCTGCAAGCATTGTTGCGGCACTACCGCAGCAGTGACGATCCGGTGTTCAACAGCGATGCCAACAGCATCGAGAGCCTGTTGATCCGCAACCAGTTGCTCGAGCACGAGTGGCAGGCGCTGCAGGGCTCGTGGGTGAGCCGCACCTGGCATGTGCTGGTACAGCCGGAACCGGCGCTGCGCGAGGAGACGCTCAAGGGCTACAGCTATCAGATTCTGCTGGTGCCCGAGGCGATCGGCTGGGGGATCGGTGCCGGGTTCGTGCTGGCGTTTGTGGTCGAGAGCCTGTTGTTGCTGGTGGGCTGGGTGATTCTCGGCGGGCGGCGCAAGGTGGTGAAAGAGAGCTGGCGTTAGGGGCCGCTTCGCCAGCAAGGCTGGCTCCTACAAGGGCCGCGCTCAACCTGTAGGAGCCGGCTTTGCCGGCGAATGGGCCTTTCAGACCAGCACGATCCGCTGCCCGCCAACATCCCGCGCATAACGTTCCAGCACCTGGCGGCACACGCTCACCACTTCGTCCACCAACGCCACCCCGGTCTGCCAGGCCACCACCAGTTCCAGGCTCGGCGGCGGTTGCAGCCCTTCCAGCAACACCAGTTCGCCCCGGCTCAACTCGCCATCCACCAGCGCTGGTGGCAGGGCGCCGATACCGAAGCCGTCACGCAGCAGCCGAGTGATCGCCGCCACCGAGTTCACGCAGTTCAACCGCGGCGCCTCGGCCCCGGCGCCTTGCAGCAGGCTGAGCACCTCCTGATGCGGTCGCGAGTTCTTCGAAAAAGTGACGATCCTTTCGCGGGCCAACTCCGCCAGTGACGCATAAGTGCGATGGTGCGGCGAGCCGGCTGCGACGATCCAGCCCATCGGGTAGCGCGCCAGGTCCAGGCTGCGGATGGATTGTTCACGCAGCAGGTCGGTCTGCAGGATCACATCGAGAAAGCCCTTTTGCAGCTGCTCGCGCAAGTTCAGCGCGGTGTCGGCCACCAGTTCGATCTCCACCTGTGGGTAGCGCTCGGTCAGTTCCGCCACCAGGGCACTCATCCAGGTGTGGATCACCGTGTCCATCACCCCCAGGCGGATGCGCCCGGTCTTGGCCCGGTCGCTGTCCAGCGACTGCTTCATCGCCTTGGCCGTCTCCAGCATGCGCTCGGCGTATTCCAGCACCTTGCCGCCCTCGGGCGTCAGGCTGACGCCTCGCGAGTCGCGCAGCAGCAGTTTCACGCCCAGGTCGGCCTCCAGCGCGGCGATGCGGCTGGACACCGAGGCCTGGGTGGTGAACAGCTTCTCGGCGGTGAGGCGAAAGCTCTTGAGCCGGGCGACCCAGACGAAGGTTTCGAGGAAACGTAGGTTCATGATCAGTTTTTCTTGTTCCAGACCGGCGGTTTTTCTCGTTGGACGCAGGTGGCGCGGCCTTCGAACATGATACTCAGGCCGCGACGCCCGACGTCGCCCATAAAACAATACCAACAAGCCGAGGCATCCATGAACCCGACCGGCGTGCAGCAGCAGGCCCCCGCCCGTTCTTCGAGCGGCCCCTTCGCCTGGTACCGCGACATCGACTCCCAGCAACGACGCACCTTCTGGAGCTGCAAGATCGGCTACGGCCTGGACGGCATGGACACCCAGATGCTCAGCTTCGTCATCCCTACGCTGATCATGCTCTGGGGCATCACCACCGCCGAGGCCGGGCTGATCCACACCAGCACCCTGATCGCCTCGGCCCTGGGTGGCTGGGTCGCCGGTATCCTCTCCGACCGCATCGGCCGGGTGCGCACCTTGCAGCTGACGGTGTTGTGGTTCGCCTTCTTCACCTTTCTCTGCGGTTTTGCCCAGAGCTACGAACAACTGCTGATCGCCCGCACCCTGATGGGCTTCGGTTTCGGTGGCGAGTGGACCGCCGGCGCGGTGCTGATCGGCGAGGTGATCCGCGCCCAGGATCGTGGTAAGGCGGTGGGCATGGTGCAATCGGGCTGGGCCATCGGCTGGGGCCTGACGGCGATCCTCTATGCGCTGCTGTTCTCCTGGCTGCCGGCCGAACAGGCCTGGCGCGCGCTGTTCCTGCTGGGCTTGCTGCCGGCGATCTTCGTGATCTTCGTCCGCCGCCTGGTCAAGGACCCGGAGGTGTATCGCGAAGCCAAGGCCGCCGAAACCGCCGAGGCGCCTTCTCACTTCTACGAGATCTTCGCCCCGGGCATGCTCTGGATCACCGTGCGCGCCTCGCTGCTGACCACCGGTGCGCTGGGTGGCTACTACGCCATCACCTCGTGGCTGCCGACCTTCCTCAAGAACGAGCGTGGCCTGAGCGTGCTGGGCACCGGGGGCTACCTGGCCATGGTGATCGTCGGCTCCTATATCGGCTATGTGGTCAGCGCCTACCTCAGCGACCTGCTGGGGCGCCGCAAGAATTTCATCCTGTTCGCCGTGGGCTCGTTCATCATCGTGCTGCTGTACACGCAGGTGCCGGTCAGCGATGGCGTGATGCTGTGGCTGGGGTTCCCGCTGGGTTTCTTCGCCTCGGGCATCTTCAGTGGCATGGGGTCGTTTCTCACCGAGCTGTTCCCCACCCGCATCCGGGGCTCGGGGCAAGGCTTCTGCTACAACATCGGCAAAGTCATCGCGGCGCTGTTCCCGCTTCTGATCGGCTTGATGGGCGAAAAGGTACCGCTGGGCCTGGGCATTGGCGCGTTCGCCGCAGTCTCCTACGGTGTGGTGATCCTGGCGGCGCTGAGCCTGCCGGAAACCCGCGGCAAAGAACTCCAGGCGCGTTAAGGTAGGCCACATGAACATCGATACGGGAGTCCGCCAGGTGAAACGCCTGCTACTCAATTGCGACATGGGTGAAAGCTTCGGCAGCTGGCGCATGGGCCTGGATGCCGAGGTGATGCCCTACATCGACTGCGCCAACATCGCCTGCGGCTACCATGCCGGTGACCCCGGCACCATGCGCCGCACCGTGGCCCTGGCGCAGGAGCACGGCGTGACCATCGGCGCCCATCCGGCCTACCCGGACCTGGTCGGTTTCGGGCGCCGCTCCATGGCGTGCAGCAACGACGAAATCCGCGACCTGCTGCATTACCAGATCGGCGCGCTGGACGGTATCTGCAAGGTGCTCGGTGGCCGGGTGGCCTACGTCAAACCCCATGGCGCGCTGTACAACGACATGATGGCCGACCCGCAGAAGCTGCGCGCGGTGCTCGAAGCCGTGGCGGCCTACGATGCCAGCCTGCCGTTGATGCTGATGGCCACCGCCGATGACAGTGCGGCCCAGGCTCTGGGCGACGAAATCGGTGTGCCGCTGTGGTTCGAGGCGTTTGCCGACCGTGCCTATACCGCCAGCGGGCACCTGGTGTCACGGCGCCTGCCCGGCGCGGTGCATCACGACCCGGCCTTGGTGGTCGAGCAGGCCGTGCGCCTGGCCCGTGGCGAAACACTGGTGGCCGACGACGGCAGTGCCGTGCGGCTGCAGGCCCGCACCTTGTGCGTGCACGGTGACAACGACAGCTCCGTGGCCGCGGTACGCCAGATTCGCCAGGCGCTCGATGCACTGGAGCAGCCATGAAGGCACGACTTGAAGTGATCGCCATCGACAGCCTGATGGTGCGGCTGTTCGACAGCATCGACGAAGCCAACATGCCGTGGATCCTCGCCGCCAGCCAGCGCCTGCGGGCGGCGTTCGGCGAGTGCTTGATCGACCTGGTGCCGTCCTACACCACAGTGATGGTGCAGTTCGAGCTGGCGCCCAGTGAGGCACGCAAGCTGATCCTGCAAGCGCTTGAAGGCTTGCAGCCGGACGCCAACGATACCGGGCGTCGACACGAAATTCCGGTGTGGTACCACGCCAGTGTCGGCCCGGAACTGCCGGTATTGGCAGCCCGCGAAGGCCTGAGCGAAGCCGAGGTGATCCGCCTGCACAGTGGGCGTGACTACCCTGTGTTCGCCCTGGGCTTCGCACCGGGTTTCGGTTTCATGGGCCTGGTCGACGAACGCCTCGCCACGCCGCGCCTGAGCACCCCGCGCAAGCGCGTGGCGGCGGGCAGCGTCGGCATTGCAGAGCGCCAGACCGCCGCCTATCCGGCCGTGTCGCCGGGCGGCTGGAATTTGATCGGCCGCACGCCGGTGCGCTTGTTCGACAGGAAGGGGAACAGCTTGTTGCAGCCCGGCGACCGGGTGCGCTTCGTGGCGGTCGAGCATGCGCAATTCATCAACCTGGGCGGTGACGACAGCCCGCTGGAGGCCCAGGCATGAGCCAGTTGAGGATCGAGGCCAGCACGGCGTTGTGCCTGTTGCAGGATGCCGGGCGTTTTGGCGTGCGGCACCTGGGCGTGACCCAGGGCGGGGCATTGGATTGGGTGGCGATGCGTTGGGCCAACTGGCTGCTCGACAATGCCCTGGACAGTGCAGTGGTCGAGGTTGCCCTGGGTGGTTTCAGCGTAGTGGCCGAGCAGGATTGCGTACTGGCGCTGGCCGGTGCTGATCTGGACGCCCGCATCGATGACCAGCCCCTGGCGCCATGGCGCAGTTTCCGCCTGGGCAAGGGCCAATGCCTGAGCCTGCGCCAGCCAAAGTGCGGCGTGCGCGCCTACCTGGCGGCGCCGGGTGGCTTCCAGGGCGAGGCAGTGCTGGGCAGTTGTGCAACGGTGGTGCGCGAAGAACTCGGTGGTATCGATGGGCAGGGCAGGGCGTTGGCCAAGGAGCAGATGCTGGCCTTCGAAGCAGCTTTGCCTGCACTGCGGGAAGTGCCTGAAGCGCTACGCCCGGTGTTTGCCGACAAGCCGTTGCTGGACCTGGTGATGGGCGCGCAGATCGGCGACTTCAGTGGCACCAGCCTGTTCGAGGCGTTCAACAGCGACTGGACGCTGGACAGCCGTGGCGACCGCATGGGCATTCGCCTGCTCGGGCCGCAGTTGGTGTACCAGGGCGCGCCGATGATCTCCGAGGGGATCCCGCTGGGGGCGGTGCAGGTGCCGCCTGACGGGCAGCCGATCGTGCTGCTCAATGACCGGCAGACCATTGGCGGTTACCCGCGGCTGGGGGCGTTGACGCCGTTGGCGTTGGCGCGGCTGGCGCAGTGCATGCCGGGGGCGGTGGTGCGCTTCAGGGCGGTGGTGCAGGATGAGGCGTGGCGGGAGCAGCAGGTCTATCTGCAACGTTGGCGGTGAGGCTGCTGGCCTCTTCGCCGGCAAGGCCGGCTCCTACGGGT
>NZ_JAMSHW010000023.1:0-70185 GCF_023757525.1 Pseudomonas sp. MWU13-3659
TCGACGAAGAAGGTATCTTCACGATACCTCGTAAGTTTCAATCTCAAGCCTTGAAAGTCGAAATTCCGCATGCGTGGGATCACTACAGGGACAATTACTTTCCTGGGGCGACCTTGACGTTCCAGATCTGGATGATCTCAGGGTTGGGGATTGGGATACAGAATCAGGTTGTCCCTGATCGCACAGTGGACATGCCGGAAGACCCTGGGCAGCTTTTTCCACTCTTGTTTGAGGGTGAGTTTGCGATCCCCGAGCGGTTCTTGCGTACCGAAGGGGTGTTCAGACTCTTTTACAAGGTGTGGATAACCCAGGACGGAAACGCTTCGAAGTCTGGGTCGGTAAAAGTCTTTCTGGACAAGACGGCGCCACATGACGGTCAATCCGGGCAAAGGCCGGTACTGAAAAATCCCGCTGCTGTTATTGATGATCAGTACCTGGCGAACAATAACAATGAGCTGGTCGTTAAAGTTCCACGGTGGGACGGCTTTCACCTTGAAGACCAGGCTAAGTTGTGCATGGAACCGACCGCTGCGCAACCGGTGGAGCCGATCGTACCGGTTGTGACGGTGCGTGAAACTTTTGATGATTTCCTGGAAATTTCGATCCCGGCTGCGAACTTACGCCGCCGAGCCAATGGCCGGGAATTCCTTTACTACTCGCTACTTGACCGCGCAGGCAATCATGGATGGTTTTCGTTTGCACTGGAAATCAACTTGCAACTGGGTGCGTCCTTCAATCTACCGCTTCCTGTGGTGCCATTGGCTTCGGATGGGGTAGTCAATCGGACTGAAGCCACGAGCAATGATGTCACGGTGGAGATACGGCACATCCCGGAACTGCAGCCCCTTGATGAGGTGCATGCCTTCTGGAATGGTCGGCCGCTGCCCGTTGTCACCATTGATCAAACTACGACGTGGCCCGTCAGTATCCCGGTATCTCAAGCGGAGATCTTCAAGGACGGTGATGGCCGCGTTTTTCCTTGCACCGTGGATTACCTCGTCGTGCAAGGCGGACGGTCACAGCGTTCTGGCCCAACAGCCTTCACTGTCGACTTGCGCCAGGCACAAGCTGCGCTGCGACCGGTGACCTTTCCAGCAGAAAACCTGTGGGGCTGGATCGGCAGTCTCCAACGCCCGTGGAACGGGATCAAGATCAAGGTGCCTGGAAACCGTGGGCAGTGGTTCGCGGGTGAGTCAGTGGAAGTATTCTTCGAAGTACGTCGAAATCATACCGACCAATCAAATGGTGATCCTGCAAAGGATCCGGTTCTGGTCGATAAACGTCGCCTTACAACGTACTTACTGCACAGCGATGACCTTGATGGTTTCGAGACGGAACTGCCGGCAAACCTGTTCGAGCCTTGGTTGGCGGCACCGTTGGAAGCGGCAGGGAAGGCGGATGGAAAAGACTTCATGTGCCGCGCAATTGTGGACTACATGATGGCTGGCCAGGCAGGCAGGGCGTCCACCAGCGCAACGGTAAGAATTGACCTTCAACGACCGGGTGGGGGGATATGGAGGAACGATTTATAAGTATTCAGTGCTTGGCTTGATGCTGTATCGGGAAGGGTTTTTAAATGTTTTGCGCTGCGCCTTTATTTGGCGTGGGGATTATGTTTTGTCTTGAATGTTTATCTGGGAGAAAGACAATGACCAGTGTCGAAAATATTGAAGGTGTCAAAAAAGAGTATGTAGAAGACCAGCTTGATGAGCAGTATAGAAAAGAAGCCAAGGCCACTTCAAATGTCGAATATACGAAAAATTTGGTGGCGGCTCGAGCTAAAAGAGATGCGTATAACTATAGCCTGCGGCCTTCAGGTATTGGTGTTCAGACGGATGATACGTTGGATGCTTTTAAACTTTCCAATGTGCTTCCGCCTGATGCTGACGGTAAGGAGAACCTTTTTCCGCTTTCTGCACGTGTCGATGGGCTCTTGATTACCTTGGCAAACGCCTGGGGAGATACAGAAGGAGTTCCGGGGTCGTACGATATTTTCACGCTATATGTGGACGGCAATCCTGTAGTCAATGTTGAAGAAGAGATCGACGGCATAACATACAGATATACCAATAAATTCGATTACCCTGCCGACTTTTCCCGATTTCCTGGCGCTTTCGTTGTTCCTTATCTCAGCCTGCGACGTGGGGGGGATGGGCTAAAAGCCATCCACTATACTGTCGTCAATACCGATACCGGTAACAGTAACTCTTCGCCGCAGCAGATCGTGACGCTCGACCTCATTGACCCGGCGGAAGGCGCTAATCCCGATGCTCTGGTATTTGTCGATGTCGCTAGGAATGGTGTGTTTGATCTGCGTTATCTGGAAGACAATGATGGGTTTGAAGTTAACGCTATTCGACCTGTCGATCATCTTCCACTGGATACTTTTCAGATATATGTGGTTGGGCATGCCTCGCCTCTGTTCACTGGGAATGTACCCCCGGGAGACGCAGGCGATCCCTTCCTGGTCAGGATCAACATGGCCACAATTCGCAGCGGTCTGCCAGAGGGGTACACAGGCAAGCTGGTCGTGCGATTTACGGACCGAGCCGGAAATCGTACAGACTCGTCGGTTGAAGTCGACGTGACGATCAGCATGGTGCAGGCACCTGAAAACCTGCTGGCGCCGCAGATGGCGTCGCCCGTGTTCATTCCGGCTCGCGATCAGGGGGTCGAGGGGATCGTTCCACCGAATGCGACCCTGCGCAATGGCGATACCATCATCATGCTCCTTGACCTGAATGGTGTGTTAGCCCGTCGTCAATTCAGTTGGCCGCTCGACCGGCAGTCATTTTCCGGGACCGATTTCGGTGCCATTGGCAGCCCTCTGACTAACGCCACATTGAGATACCAGGTGCTGCGTGAAGGGGCCGTACCGGTGGACTCGGCTGTAGCCACAGTCGTGGTGGATCTGAGTCAACTGGTTGTCGACCCCAACACCTTGACACCACCGGCCGCCGTTGGCCGGCCTTCCGGCGTACCCGGTTTTATCCAAGCTGGGGATACCAATGCATTCTGGGTGCTCACACCGATTGATTTAACAGCTGCTGGGCATGTCTATGAGCTTTGGTATGAAAACCCGACGAATACCTTTACCTACACTATTGTAGGGAACGAGGCGGGGCCGACTATTGAAGTCCCTATTCCGCAGGCTTTCCTTGATAACGGAAGCAACGGCACGGTTGCCATTGGTTACCGGGTTCGTGAGTCGGCAACCACGGGTAACTTCCAAGACGCACCTAATGGTTCGGTGGAGGTGACATTCCGCACCATCGGCATCACCACCCTGGCCAATTTCACCGGTCGAGTGGGGGGCGCCACTCAGGAGCCTGGACCGGGAGCGGTACTTGGGCGCTTGAACTGCCAGGGTATCGAACCCATTCAGAATGGTGTGAGTCTGCAAATCAAGGAGCCTGTTGGTATCTTGCAGGAGCGCGATGCTATCACCATCACCCTCACTCTCAGCCGGGATGATGTTGGAGACACGCCGCTGCCCGACAACACTCTTTTGCTGGAATTAGTTGTAGATGGCACTCAGGCACGCACAGGGCTGATCACGCTTTCCAGAAAACTACTGCCTCGGGCCTTCTTCGAAAATCCTGCCGCGCCAGGGAGCTATATCACTCGCGGCTCGATCATTGCACAGTGGAATGTCAAGCGGGCTGCTGGAAACCTGGATGAGGACTCTCCACTGTCGGCTGTGCGTTATGTATTGACCTTGAATGGTGGTGCCAACTGCCTCCCCGCCGCATAAAGAAAAGTGTTGATGGCATGCTGTCTTCTGACGGCATGCCGTTAACTCAGCAAGTCAGTAGGTGAGGAAAATTCCTACATATTTTCTCCATTTTCCCACATAGGATGCGCAGCCTTAATTCTGTGGTCAGTCGACTTCAGGTCTTTGTGAATCAGGAACGGCATCTATCCATGAATCAATACAAGTCAATGTCGCGTAATGCCAACTCAAGAAATACCGCCAAGGTGTTTGCCTTTACTTTATTGTTCTCTGGTATCCAGGCACATGCGGCCGTTCTTGTAGGAGAAACAAGAACTGTGGGGGCTGGCGATGGGGTTGAAAACTATATTCTGCAAAATAGCTCGACACTCAATATGACACCCGGGGCAGGGGCCCTGGATATCACCGCCAATCGTTCAACGCTCAATGTCGATGGCGCTACGATTTCCGGAGGCAACCTGACGGCGGTTCAGCTGTTTGGCAGCCAGGCGACACTGAACAATGCCACATTGGTTTCAACAGGCAGTACCGGCTTGTCGGTGGCCAGGTTGAACAACCTCGCATCGAGTGCCATCGTGAACGGCGGAAGCATCACGGGTGCTGGCATTGGCGTTCGGGTTACCGCCGGCAGCACGGTGTCGATGAATGGCACCGTGGTTACGGCGAACCACTCGGCGGGCAGGGGGCTACTGCTCTCGGGGGGCTCGGCCCAAGTCACCGGAGGCTCGATCACCGGGGGCAACCTGGGGATCGAGTTGCGCCGCGAATCTGCCGCTACCCCTACCGCTCCAAGCCTGACCCTGGATGGCACGTCGGTAACCGGGCAAGCAGGTTCGGCCATCCAGGTTGGCACCGATACCGTTGCTGGCATCACCCTGCGCAACGGTGCGGCATTGCATGCTGGCAATGGCACGCTGCTGGACGTTCAGGACCGAGCAACGACGACGATGTCGGTCGAAACCTCCGGGCTGGCAGGCAACCTGCAAGTAGGTAACGCCGCGAAGCTTGACCTGACGCTCGACCGAGCGACGCTGGAAGGCAACATCACCGCCGGCTCCGGCAGTAGCACCCAAGTGGCGTTGCGTAACGGCAGCGCGATGAAAGGCGCCGTGCAGGCGAGCGACGGCGCAACGTTGGATATGACACTCGATCAGGCAGCGCTCGAAGGCAGTATTACTGCCGATGCCAGCAGCACCGTGCGTGCGGCATTGTCGAACGGCAGCGCACTCAAGGGTAATGTCGAAAACCTGCAGTCGCTCTCGCTGGCCGGTGGTTCCAGCTTCCAGGGTGCGGCAACCCAGGTGGGGCGGATGTCGATCAGCGATACCTCCAGCTGGACACTCAGTGGCAACAGCACGGTGAAAGACCTGGATGTACAGGGTGGCACCGTAGTGTTTGGCGACAATGGCAGCTTCCATGAATTGACCGTGGCCAACCTCACCGGCAATGGCAACTTCCATATGGCCGGTGACTTTGAAACGGGTCAGGCTGATCAATTGGTCGTTACTGGTTCCTCCAGCGGCAACCATGGCCTGTTGGTAGGCAGCAGCGGTCAAGAGGCGAGCGTCGAGTCGCTGCGCCTGGTCCAGACCGCCGACGGCGGCGCACAGTTCCACCTGCTCAACGACCGCGAGCGGGTCGACGTGGGTGCCTACTCCTACGAACTGGCGCAGAACGGCAACGACTGGGTGCTGAACCGTGAGACCCGCACCGTCGCGCCGATCACCATGGCCGCCATGGCGCTGTTCAACACCCCGATCACCGTGGCCTACGGCGAACTCAGCTCGCTTCGCAGCCGCATGGGCGAGTTGCGTTACAGCGAAGGGCGCAATGCCGGTGTGTGGATGCGTGCCTATGGCAACCAGTACAACGTCAGCGGCGCCTCCCTGGGCGCGGGCTACCAGCAGAACCAGCGCGGTATGAGCCTGGGCGCCGATATGCAACTGTCCGACAGCGACTGGCTGGTGGGCGTGCTGGCCGGTAGCAGCCGTTCGGACCTGAACCTCGACTACGGCACTTCCGGTACCGTCGACAGCTACTACGTGGGCGGCTACGCCACCTGGCTGGACCGCGAGACCGGCTTCTACGTCGACACCGTGCTCAAGTACAACCGCTACCAGAACAATGCCAAGGTTGGCATGAGTGACCACACTCGCAGCAAGGGTGACTACGATACCCACGGTGTGAGCGCGTCGGTAGAGGCGGGCAAGCACATCAAGCTCAACGACGGTTATTTCATCGAGCCCTTCGTCCAGGTGGCCACTGCTGCCGTCGCTAGCAAGGACTACACCTTCGACAACGGCCTGCGCGCCGAAGGCGACATGGCCAAGTCGTTGCTCGGCAAGGTGGGCACCACCGTCGGCAAGACCATCCCGCTCGATGGCGGGGCCATGGTGCAGCCTTACGTGAAGGGCGCCTTCGCCCACGAGTTCGCCCAGCGCAACCAGGTTAGGGTCAATGACAACGTGTTCAACAATGACCTGTCCGGCTCGCGTGCCGAGCTGGGCGCTGGTGTATCGCTGGCGCTGTCCAAGCAGTTCCGTGTGCATGCCGATGTGGAGTACAGCAACGGCAAGAACATCGAACAGCCTTACGGTGTGAATGTGGGCGTGCGTTACGACTTCTAAAGCGGGGTCTGTGCACGCGTACCATCGAGAGCGGCAAGCTCGCTCTTGATGGTGTCCAGATTCGTGGTGAAGATGACCTTGCGCGCTCTGCCGGTGGCGAGAAGTACCTGTGTAGGCAGGTACTTCACGTCCCACTCCTTGAACAGCAAGGTCAGCACATAGTCCATCCAAGGAGTTTCGCAAGTATCCACGTTGAATGCGTAGAATGTGTATCCCTCCATTTCACTGGCCAATCTCGATAGCTTCGGATGAAGCGCTATGCAAGGTGGGCATTGGTCGGAGTGGATCAGCACCATGCATGGCTTGGGCTGGTGACTCTGTATTACCAGTGAGACGAGGGCTTCCAGATCGGTCAACGGAACCATGGCCATTGAGTGTACTCCTACGCGCCTGAGGAGCTCCCATTCAACGCCTCGGTTCTGATCAGTGAAACTGGCAAAAATAACAGTTGTTCATTTTGCTCAGCCGCTGCTCGCATTCCAACGCCGAAACAACGGCTCCGCCAGAAACAGCACGAACAACAACCGCATCACCTGCAACGCTGTCACCAAAGGCACCGACAGTTGCAGCGTCTCCGCCGTCAGGCTCATCTCCGCGATGCCCCCCGGCATCATCCCCAAGGTCAGCGAACGCAGGTCCAGGTGCGTCAGCAGGCTCAACGCCCACGCCGCACCAGCGGCGATCAGCATGCACAACCCCGTTGCCAGTAAGGTGCGCCCGAGGAACGACGGTGCGCGGCGGAAGAACGCCCGGTTGAAGTGGCAGGCCAGGCCGCTGCCGATCAGCCACTGACCGATCTGGCTGGCGCCGTTGGGCAGGCCGATCTGCAGGTTGCCGGCAAGGCTCACCGTGGCGGCCACCAGCAACGGCCCGAACAGCCACGGATTGGGTTGGCGCAGGCGTTGCCAGATCAGTGCGACAACCACGCCCAGCGGCGCGATCAACGCCAGCCACCCCCAGCTGACACTGCCCGCATGATTCAGCGGCACGCCATCACCCAGCAGGAACTTGAACAGTGCCGGCACGCACAGCACCACCGCCAGCACCCGCAGGCTCTGCGCCGCCGCCACCTGGCTGAGCACCGCGCCATTGCGCGCGCCTAGGTTGACCATCTCCCCCGAACCGCCCGGCATGCTGGCAAAGAACGCCGTGGCACGGTCCTCGCCGGTGCGCCGCAACAGCCATACGCTGATCACGCTGGACAGTGTGGTGAACAGTGCGCCGAAAAAGATCAATGCAAAGTGGTCAGCGACCTGCTCGATCACCGCCGGGGTGAAGTGCAGGCCGATGCCGATGCCGATGATCCACTGGCCGCACTTGCGGCCGTTAGGGATTTCGCTCAACTGCCAGGGCGTCAGGCAGCGCACCAGGATGATCGCCAGCAGCGAGCCGACCATCCACGGCAAGGGCCAGCCGACCTTGCTGGCGAGAAACCCGCCTGCAAGGCCGACCAGCCCCGTGGCCCAGAACAGCGGCAACGACCGGTCAGGCATCGGCCATGGCCCGGCGTTGCAGGGCACGTTTGCGCCAGATGCGCAGCAGCGGCAGGCTCAGCATGCAGACCACCAGCACCCACACGCCCATGCTGATCGGGCTCGACCAGAGGATGCCCAGCTCGCCGTTGGAGATCGACAGCGCGCGGCGCAGGTTCTGCTCCATCAGCCCGCCGAGGATGAACCCGAGCAGGATCGGCGACAGCGGGAAGTCCAGCTTGCGCAGGATGTAGCCCATGATGCCGATGCCGACCATCAGGAACAGGTCGAAGGTGGTGGCATGCACGGCGTACACACCAATCGCGGTGATGATCGCGATCACCGGCACCAGCGCCCAGTTCGGCACGGCGAGGATGCGGGTGAACACACGGATCATCGGCACGTTGAGGATGATCAGCATCAGGTTGGCGATGAACAGCGAGGCGATCAGGCCCCAGACGATGTCCGGCTGCTGCTCGAACAGCAGCGGGCCGGGGGTGATGTTGTACAGGGTGAGTGCGCCGATCATCACCGCGGTGGTGCCGGAACCGGGTACGCCAAGGGTCAGCATCGGCACCAGGGCGCCGCAGCAGGAGGCGCCGATGGCGGTTTCCGGCGCGGCCAGGCCACGGGCGTCGCCCTTGCCGAACTTGCCTTTGTCACCGGCCAGGCGTTTTTCGGTCATGTAGGCCACGGCACTGGCCAGGGTCGCGCCGGCACCGGGCAGCACGCCCATGAAGAAGCCCAGCAGGCCGCAGCGGATGTTGACGAAGAACACCGACGCCGCTTCCTTGAAGTTGAACAGCATGCGCCCGGTGGCCTTGACCGCGATGTGGCCGTGGTGGGTCTTCTCCAGCAGCAGCAGGATTTCGCTGATGGAGAACAGGCCCAGCACCAGCACGACGAACTGGATGCCGTCGGCCAGGTGCACGCTGTCGCCGGTGAAGCGGTACACGCCGCTGTTGGCGTCGATGCCCACTGCCGACAGGAACAGGCCGATCAGCGCGGCGATGAAGGTCTTCAGCGGCTTGTCGCCGGCCATGCCGCCGAGGGCGACGATGGCGAACACCATCAGCACGAAGTACTCCGCCGGGCCGAAGGCGATCGCCCATTTCGCCAGCAGCGGGGCGAACAGCACCATGCCGCAGGTGGCGATGAAGGCGCCGATGAACGAACTCCAGGCCGACAGCGACAGGGCCACGCCGGCCAGGCCCTGGCGGGCCATGGGGTAGCCGTCGAGGGTGGTCATCACGGTGGAGGCTTCGCCGGGGATGTTCAGCAGGATCGAGCTGATCCGCCCGCCGTATTCGCAGCCCAGGTACACCGCGGCCAGAAGGATCAGCGCCGACTCCGGCGGCAAACCGAGGGCGAAGGCGATGGGGATCAGCAGCGCCACGCCGTTGATCGGGCCCAGGCCCGGCAGCAGGCCGACCACGGTGCCGATCAGGGTGCCGGTCAGGGCGGTGACCAGGTTGTACGGGCTCAGGGCGACGCCGAAGCCCTGGCCCAGGTAGCTCAAGGTATCCATGTGTCAGTTCTCCAGTACGTCGAGCAGGCCAAGGGGCAGGGGCACGTCCATCACGCGGTCGAACAGCCAGTAGAGAAACAGGCTCATGCCGACCACCACGAGGGCGCTGTGCAGCCAGCGGCCGCCGTACAGGCGGGCCATGGGCACGCCGACGAGGATGGCGCTGAGGATGAAGCCCAGCGCTTCGAAGGTGCTGGCGA
Organism: Pseudomonas sp. MWU13-3659; assembly: GCF_023757525.1. Classification (NCBI taxonomy): domain Bacteria; kingdom Pseudomonadati; phylum Pseudomonadota; class Gammaproteobacteria; order Pseudomonadales; family Pseudomonadaceae; genus Pseudomonas; species Pseudomonas sp. MWU13-3659. The sequence continues at coordinate 9,561 of NZ_JAMSHW010000023.1, forward strand.
AGACGATCAGCAGGCCGACGCAGGCGCTGATCTTGATCAGCGTCTCGCGGTCCAGCTCGGGTTCGTCGTCCTTGCGCACGATGGGCGTGGGGCGGATCGCCAGGTACAAAAGGCCCAGGCTCATCAGGCCGAGCATCAGCAGCGGGTAGGCGCGCGGGCCCACCGGTTCGTAGGAGAAGGCGGCCTGATAGGGCCAGGCCATCACGGCCAGCACGGCGCACAGCGCCAGCAGGGCCAGGGCGAAGAGGCGTTGCAGGATCATGGGGGAATCCTCTGTCGAGATAACGACGCGGTCGCTGTAGGAGCGGGTTTACCCGCGATCCAGGGCGCAGCCCTGGCCATGCACCTAGGTGCCTGTTTCGCGGATGAATCCGCTCCTACAAGGATCGGGTGGCGGGCTTACTGGATCAGCCCGAACTCACGGGCCAGCGCCTTGTAGTCCGCCACTTGCTTCTTCACGTAGCCATCGAGCTCTTCGCCGGTCATGGCGAACGGGAACAGCTCGCGCTGGTCACGCAGCTTGGCGAAGTCTTCCGAGGCCAGCAGCTTGTCGAACGAGGCCTTCCACCAGGCGTAGTCCTCGTCGCTGACCTTCGGCCCGAGGTAGAAACCGCGCACCACCGGCCAGACGATGTCGTAACCCTGCTCCTTGGCGGTGGGGATGTCTTTCATCTCCGGCTCGTCCAGGCGCTTTTCGGAGAACACCGCGAGGATGCGCATGTTGCCGCTCTGGATGTGCGGCATGGAGTCGGAGATGTCGGTGGAACCGACCTGGATATGCCCACCCAGCAGCGCCGTGGCGATCTCTCCGCCGCCCTCCAGGGCCACGTAGCGCAGGTCGCGCGGGTTGATGCCGGCGGCCTTGGCGATCAGCGCGGTCTGCATCCAGTCCTGGCTGCCCACAGTGCCACCGGAGCCGATCACCACCTTGCTCGGGTCCTTCTTCAAGGCCGCGACCAGGTCATCGAGGGTCTTGTAGGGAGAATCGCTCTTCACCGCGATTGCACCGTAGCTGGTACCCACCGCCGCCAGCCATTTCACCGCGTTCTCGTCGAACCGGCCGAACTTGCCCTGGGCCAGGTTCAGCAGCGAGCCGCTGGACCAGGCCACCAGCGTGCCGGCGTCGGCCGGGCGCTGGGCGACCACGGCGTTGTAGGCTACCGCGCCGACACCGCCGGGCATGTAGGTCACGCGCATGGGCTTGCTGAGGATCTTCTCGTTGACCAGGGCGCTTTGCACCAGCTTGCAGGTCAGGTCGAAACCGCCGCCGGGCGAGGCCGGGGCGATGCATTCGGGGCGTTTCGGTTCAGCGGCCAGGGCGTTGCCGGCGAGCAGCAGGCAACCGGTGGCGAGGACGAGGCGGCGCAGTGAAAAAGTCATCGTCTAACTCCATGAGCATTGTTGTTATGGGTTACCGCTTACCACAGCGCCACGCTGTAGCTCACCAGCAGCCGCACTTCATCCGCGTCGCGGGTGAAGTTGGAGCGGAAGGTGGCGTTGCGCAGGCGCACGGCGACGTTTTTCAACGGGCCGCTTTGTACCACGTACTTGAACTCGGTGTTGCGCTCCCACTCCTTGCCCTCGCTGCCATCGGCGCGGCTGACATTGTCGCCGTTGATGTAGCGGGTCATGAAGGTCAGCCCGGGAATGCCGAGGGCAGCGAAGTTGTAGTCGTAGCGCACCTGCCAGGAGCGCTCGTCGGCACCGGCGAAGTCGTTGATCTGGACGAAGTTGACCAGGTACGGGTCGGCGCCATCGACATAGGGGAAGGCGCTGTCGCCGGACAACTGCTGCCAGGCGGCGCTGACCTTGTGCCCGCCCAGGCCATAGCTGAGCATGCTGTTGAAGGTGGTGTTGTCGATGCGCCCGGCCTTGGCGGAGCCTGCATCGTCGCTGACGGCCAGGCGCAGGTCGGCGCCGAAGGTTCCCGGGCCCCAGGGCTGGGTGGCGACCATGCCGATGAAGTGCTGGCGGTAGATGTCTTCGAGCTGGGCGAAGTGGTAGCTGCCGGTGATGCGGTCGGTGAACTTGTAGTCGACGCCGCCCAGGTCGAGGTTGTCGGCGCTGAAAGTGCCACCGAAACGGCCGTTCTTGTTGTTGAGGGCCAGGTCTTCCCAGTTGGTGTCGTCGCGGTCCTTGGCCTTGTCCACGCGCCCGCCGGTGAAGGTCAGGCCCTTGATCTCGTTCGAGGTGAGCAGGCCGCCTTCGAAGGTCTGCGGCAGGATGCGCCCGTCGTTGGGCTGCAGGGTGGGCAGCTCGGGGATCAGGGTGCCGATCTTCAGTTCGGTCTTCGACACTTTCACCTTGCCGGTGAGCCCCAGCTTGGAGTACTCGTCGGCTGCCTTGCCGTCGTCATGGGTGGGCAGCAGGCCGGTGCCCGTGCGGTCCTTGCTGGAGTCGAGCTTGACCCCGACCATGCCCAGCGCGTCCAGGCCGAAGCCCACGGTGCCGTCGGTGTAGCCGGACTCGAAGTTGAGCATGAAACCCTGGGCCCATTCGTCGCGCTTGGATTGCTGCGCGCTGGTGCCGTCGCGGAAGTCGCGGTTGAAGTACATGTTGCGGGTTTCGAAGGTGGCCGTGCTGTCTTCGAAGAAGGCGGCCTGGCTCAGGGGCGCGACCCCGGCAAGGGCGAAGGCGCTGGCGAGGGCGGAAGGTCGGGCGGCGAACGAACGGGTAGGCGCGAACGCCTGCGGCTGCATGGACAGCATCGTCGGTGACTCCATTTATTGTTCTTATGTGTTGCACCTTGCTGGTGCTTTATGCGGCGCGCGGGGCGACCGTGGTGCGATGCTAGGTAACCAACCTTTCGCTAACCTTTCAGCGTGAAAGGTTTCTTGCGAGGGCTTCACAGGCCCCCTCACGGCGGTACACTCCGCGCCAACCGCCCCACCCGAGCTGGGAGAATCCGATGCGTGTGCTGCTGGTCGAAGACCACCTGCAACTGGCTGAAAGCGTGGCCCAGGCACTGAAGAGCCTGGGCCTGACCGTGGATGTGCTGCACGATGGCGTGGCTGCCGACCTGGCCCTGGCCAGCGAGGACTATGCCGTGGCCGTGCTCGATGTCGGCCTGCCGCGCCTGGATGGTTTCGAGGTGCTGGCGCGCCTGCGCGGGCGCGGCAAGACCCTGCCGGTGCTGATGCTCACCGCGCGCAGCGATGTGAAGGACCGGGTTCACGGCCTGAACCTGGGCGCCGACGACTACCTGGCCAAACCGTTCGAGCTGACCGAACTGGAAGCGCGGGTCAAGGCGCTGCTGCGCCGCAGCGTGCTCGGCGGCGAGCGCCAGCAGCGTTGCGGGCCGCTGGTCTATGACCTCGACACGCGCCGCTTCACCCTGGTCGATGAGCCGCTGACCTTGACTCAACGCGAACAGAGCGTGCTCGAGGCGTTGATCGCCCGGCCCGGGCGGGTGATGAGCAAGGAGCAACTCGCCGCCCAGGTGTTCGGCCTGGACGAGGAGGCCAGCCCCGACGCCATCGAGATCTACATCCACCGCCTGCGCAAGAAGCTCGACGGCCATCCGGTGGCTATCGTCACCTTCCGCGGCCTGGGCTACCTGCTCGAGCATCGCGATGCGTGACAACGTCAGCCTGCGCGGTCGCCTGCTGGGCAACCTGGCGCTGCTGCTGGTGGTGCTGATGCTGGCCAGCGGCCTGAGCGCCTACTGGAACGGTCGAGAGGCTGCCGACACCGCCTATGACCGTACCTTGCTGGCCTCGGCGCGCACCATCGCTGCGGGCTTGTCGCAGCGCGACGGCACCCTCAGCGCCGATGTGCCCTACGTGGCCCTGGACACCTTCGCCTACGACAGCGCCGGGCGCATCTACTACCAGGTGCTGGATATCCACCAGAAGCTCATCTCTGGCTACGAGAACCTGCCCGCGCCGCCTCCGGGCACCCCCCGCACCGACGACTACCCGGCCCTGGCGCGTTTCTACAACGCCACCTACCTCGGCCAGGATGTACGCGTGGTCAGCCTGCTCAAGCCGGTGAGCGAGCCGAACATGAACGGCATGGCCGAGATCCGCGTAGCCGAGACCGAAGAGGCGCGGGTGCGCATGGCTCGCGGCCTCATGGCCGACACCTTGCTGCGCCTGGGGATGCTGGCGCTGTGTGCATTGGTGATGGTTTGGTTCGCGGTCAGCGCGGCGTTGCGTCCGCTTGAGCGGCTGCGTGGGGCGGTAGAGGAGCGCCAGCCGGATGATCTGCGTGCGCTGCCGGTGGTGCAGGTGCAGCGTGAACTGGGCCCGCTGGTGCGCGCGCTCAACCATTTCACCGAGCGCCTGCGGGGGCAGTTCGAGCGCCAGGCGCAGTTCATCGCCGACGCCGCCCATGAGCTGCGCACACCGTTGGCGGCGCTCAAGGCTCGGGTCGAATTGGGCTTGCGATCAAAAGAGCCCGACGAATGGCGCAAGACGCTGGAGGCCGCAGCCCAGGGCACTGATCGCCTGACCCACCTGGCCAACCAGCTGCTGTCGTTGGCGCGGGTGGAAAACGGCGCGCGGGCCATCGCCGAGGGCGGCGCCCAGCGCCTGGACCTGAGCCAGCTGGCCCGGGAGCTGGGCATGGCCATGGCGCCGTTGGCCCACGCCCGCGGCGTGTCCCTGGCGCTGGAAGCCGAGGCGCCGGTGTGGCTCAAGGGCGAGCCGACCTTGCTCAACGAGCTGCTCAGCAACCTGGTTGACAATGCCCTGGCCCATACGCCGCCGGGTGGTGATGTGATCCTGCGGGTGCTGGCGCCGGCCGTGCTCGAAGTCGAGGACGACGGGCCGGGGATTCCCGAGGGGGAGCGCGAGCGGGTATTCGAGCGCTTCTATCGGCGCAGTGCCCAGGGCAGTGGCCTGGGCCTGGCCATCGTCGGCGAGATCTGCCGGGCACACCTGGCGCAGATCAGCCTGCATGACGGCGAGCGGGGCGGTTTGAAAGTGCGGGTAAGTTTCATCGCCGATTGACGCTGCGCGCTCTGTAGGAGCGGCTTCAGCCGCGATCACCCGCGAAGCGGGTGCCATATAACGCGGCGCCAGCATCGCGGCTAAAGCCGCTCCTACAGGCGCACCGGGTCAGCGCAACATGCTGCGCGCATCCAGCAATTCTTCCATATCCAGCTCGGTACCGAACGGCAGCCCCAGGTGCCGATAGGCGGGCAGGGCCGCCAACGGCCGGCTGCGCCCGCGCTGGCTGATGCAACGGGCGATCTGCACCACGTCGATGTAGTCGAGGGTGTCGGTGCGCCGGTCCAGGTCCTGGATCTCGCTGGGCAGCTTGACCAACTGCTCGGGGAACTCCCAGGCACTGAGGATCTTGTCGCCCAGCGCCGGTTGGATCTGCTCGATCACATAATGCAGGCACACCGGGTCGGAAATCAGTTCGTTGTGCTCTTCGGCATAAATCAGCACGGGCAGCGCGCCGATCTGGTGCACCAGGCCGCCGAGGGTGGCCTGGTCGGGCTTGAGCTGTGTATAGCGTCGGCACAGTTCATAGCTGATGCCCGCCACTTCCAGGCTGTTGGCCCAGATATCCCGCAGCTTCTGCTCGACCGCCGGCGAACGGGCATGGAAGATCTGCTCGATCACCAGGCCGATGGCCAGGTTGCAACTGTAGTTGATACCCAGGCGGGTGATCGCGGTGTGCAGGTCGGTGACTTCGACGGCGGCGCGCAGCAGTGGGCTGTTGACCACCTTGATCAGGCGCGCCGACAGCGCGGCGTCGCGGCCGATCACCTTGCTCAGGGCGGACACGCTGATCTCGCTGTCTTCGGCGGCTTCGCGGATGCTCAGGGCGACTTCCGGAAGCGTCGGCAGGACCAGGTCGTCGTTGTCGATGGCTGCGAGCAATTGCGCTTGGACCATCTCGGCCAGCTTGTTCATGGACTTCTCTACCGCAAAGGTGGTGCGGCCCCGCCACATCGACGGGGCGGGCTGGTCAGCGTTGGATTTCCCGGTCGCGGTCCAGTTCGTAAGGCAGGTCGAGCAGCGTCAGGCGCGGGCCTTCCAGGCTACCCAGGTGCAGGTTGTCATCAGCTACCGCATCGGCGCTGAGCACGGCCAGCAGTTCGACGGCATTGCCGGTGCTGGCACCGATCACCACCTCGCCGACCGACGAGCCGTGGGTCGGCGAGAAGATCTCGGCGCCCGGCGCGGGTACCGCTGTCTCGTCGAGCGCAAGGCGGTACTGGCGGCGCTTGAGCTTGCCCAGGTACTGCATGCGCGCGACGATTTCCTGGCCGGTGTAGCAACCTTTCTTGAAGCTCACGCCATCGACCGCCTGCAGGTTGATCATCTGCGGGATGAACAGTTCGCGGGTGGGGCCCATGACCTGGCCGATACCGGCGCGCACCTGGCCCAGCAGCCAGTTGTTGAGAGTACCCTCGGGCAATAGCGCCGCGAGTTTTTCGCGAACATTGGCGGCCTGGTCGGCGGGCACCCACAGTTCCACGCGAGCGGTGGAGGCGGTCACAGCGATCAGGCCTTCATGGCGAGCGGTTGCGCCAGTTTCGCCCGGTACCTTCAGGCCCAGCGCCTGAAGCGCGTTGTCGCCCTGCTGCAAGCCAAAGCGCACCCAGGCCGCGCTTTCGTCGGCCAAGGTGGCCTTGGAGAACACCGCGTACTTCTTCAGGTCGGCCAGTTGCATCTCGAGCAGCTCGCTGGCCATGGCCAGCAGGTAGCCATTGCCTTCGGGCAGGATGCGGAAGCTCGACTGCATGCGGCCCTTGACCATGCACCGCGCGCCAAGGCTCGCGTGCTCATTGCTGAGGTAGTTGAGGTTGCAGGTCAGCTGGCCTTGCAGGAACTTGCCGGCGTCGGAGCCGCGGACTGCGAGGATGCCTTCGTGGGAGAGCGTACAGAAGAAAACGGAATCGGCCATGGTCATCGCGGTAGCTAAAGACTGGCGGCCATCATAGAACGCCAGTAACAAAATAGGTAGGTGACTAGACCAACGCCCTGTGTCGCTTCGTCCGCTGCGCGGTATACTGCGCGACCATTCGAGGAGGGCCCCATGGTCGAACAAACTGAATTCAACCGGCTTTTCTGGCACAGCCGCCGCGGCATGCTGGAACTGGACGTGCTGCTGGTACCGTTCACCCAGGAAGTCTACTCAAGCCTGAGCGAAGATGACCGGGCACTGTACCGTCGGCTGCTGACCTGTGAAGACCAGGACATGTTCGGCTGGTTCATGGAGCGCAGCGAGTCGGAAGACCCGGAGCTGCAGCGCATGGTCCGCATCATCCTGGACCGTGTCCAGCCCAAGTGATCGCTTCGAGTGCCGTTGGCAGGGCTCTGGTCGCCTGCTGGCGGCCTACCTCGCCAGCCTGGCGCTGGCGACCGTCACGCTTGCCGTTGTTGCGATACCTGCCTGGCTAAGCGGCTTGTTGCTGATGGCGTGCCTTGCCCATGCAGGCTGGGCTATTCCCCGTCGTATCTTGCTCACTCATCCTGAAGCCATCACCGGCTTGCGTCGTGACGCGCAAGGCTGGCAGCTGTATTGCCGGGCCCGAGGCTGGCAGCCGGTGCGGCTGTGCCGAGATAGCGTGGCGTTGCCGGGATTGGTGGTGCTGCGTTTCGTTCGCCAAGGGCGATGGTTGGGCGAGAGCCAGTGCATTGCCAGGGACGCACTTGCCCCAGACGAGCATCGCCGTCTGAGAGTGCGGCTGAAATTCAGCCGACGCAGGTGGTCTCAACCAGCCTCCGGGCACACCAACTCGTAGGAGCCAGCTTGCTGGCGAACCGGGACCACCTCCGGGCTTGGGGCTCGTGCAGGCCCTGGTTCGCCAGCAAGCTGGCTCCTACATCGGATGCGCGTTAGCCGACAACCGGGCTGAGGATCGTATCCTTGGCCTCGGGCAACATGCCCGGGTAGTCCAGCGTGTAATGCAGCCCCCGGCTCTCCTTGCGCTGCATCGCCGAACGGATCATCAGCTCGGCCACCTGTGCCAGGTTGCGCAGCTCGATCAGGTCGCGGCTGACCTTGTAGTTGCTGTAGAACTCGTCGATTTCGTCCAGCAGCATGCGTACCCGGTGCTCGGCGCGTTGCAGGCGCTTGCTGGTGCGCACGATGCCCACGTAGTCCCACATGAAACGCCGCAGTTCGTCCCAGTTGTGCGCGATGATCACGTCTTCATCCGAATCGGTGACCTGGCTGGCATCCCAGCAGGGCAGGGCACGGGGCATGGCAACCTGTTCCAGGTGCGCCTCGATGTCGGTGGCGGCGGCGCGGCCGTAGACGAAACACTCGAGCAGGGAGTTGCTGGCCATGCGGTTGGCGCCGTGCAGGCCGGTGAAACTGGTCTCGCCGATGGCGTACAGGCCCGGCACATCGGTATGGCCACGGTCATCGACCATGACCCCGCCGCAGGTGTAGTGCGCCGCGGGCACCACCGGGATCGGCTGGCGAGTGATGTCGATACCGAAGGTCAGGCAGCGTTCGTAAACCGTGGGGAAGTGGCCCTTGATGAAGTCTGCCGGCTTGTGGCTGATATCCAGGTACACGCAGTCCACGCCCAGGCGCTTCATCTCGTGGTCGATGGCGCGGGCGACGATATCCCGTGGCGCCAGCTCCTCACGGGGGTCGAAGCGCGGCATGAAGCGCTCGCCGTTGGGCAGGCGCAGCAGCGCGCCTTCGCCGCGCAGGGCTTCGGTGATCAGGAAGCTCTTGGCCTGCGGGTGGTACAGGCAGGTCGGGTGGAACTGGTTGAACTCCAGGTTTGCCACCCGGCAGCCGGCGCGCCAGGCCATGGCGATGCCATCGCCGCAGGCCCCGTCGGGGTTGCTGGTATAGAGGTACACCTTGGCCGCGCCACCTGTGGCCAGCACCGTGAAGCGCGCACCGAAGGTGTCGACTTCGCCCGTGTTGCGATCCAGTACATAGGCGCCCAGGCAACGTTCGCCTTCCAGGCCCAGGCGGCGCTCGGTGATCAGGTCCACCGCCACGCGTTGTTCGAGCAGTTCGATATTCGAGCGCTGGCGCGCCTGTTCGAGCAGGGTGGTGAAAATGGCTGCGCCCGTGGCGTCGGCGGCATGGATGATGCGCCGGTGGCTGTGGCCGCCCTCGCGGGTCAGGTGGAACTCGAAACCGCCATCATCGACGCTGTAGTGTTCGTCGCGGGTAAACGGCACGCCTTGCTCGATCAGCCATTGAATGGCTTCGCGGCTGTGCTCGACGGTAAAGCGCACCGCGTCCTCGTGGCACAGACCGCCCCCGGCATTGAGGGTGTCCTCGACATGGGACTGCACGGTGTCGGTGTCGTCCAGTACCGCGGCGACACCGCCCTGGGCCCAGAAGGTCGAACCGTTGGCCAGGTCGCCCTTGCTCAGCACGGCGATGCGCAGGTGGCCAGGGAGGTTCAGTGCCAGGCTGAGACCGGCGGCACCACTGCCGATCACCAGGACATCATGTTGGAATTGTTTGCTCATGTCGGGACACTAGTAATCTTTGGGAGGGGCACGGCACAATAGTCGAGCGCAGATGGCATTGTGAAACTATCGTGAAACCTGGCCGGGGATGCCTTTATAGCAGCCCCGGGTGCCTGATTTCCAATGGCGCTTGCGGAGCAATGGCGACGTTTCGGGGAACTTTCCGGCGGTGCCGCAAATCCTATGAAGGCTGTCCGCACGCCACATTTTGTCGCGGCGACGCAGGGCGGCAGCTCTATCCCGGGCTGACACCTGCGTGTATGAAACCAGATTATCGACGCTGCCGGCCGTGACCGCGCCGCGTCTTTCGTGCGAGCCGACCGAGGGCCGCAGGAAACTTGCTTGGAGGGGAGAACTTTTGCGCAAAGCCCGAGTCTATGTTTGCAAGCCTGAACGATGGCTGTCGCAACGCTCCTTCGAGTTCATTGAGGAGTGTTCATGCTAACCCAGGAAGAGGATCAGCAGCTTGTCGAGCGCGTGCAGCGCGGCGACAGGCGAGCGTTCGATCTGTTGGTGTTGAAGTACCAGCACAAGATTCTCGGGTTGATCGTGCGTTTTGTCCACGACACCCATGAAGCGCAAGACGTGGCGCAGGAAGCCTTTATCAAGGCCTACCGGGCGCTCGGTAATTTTCGCGGTGACAGTGCGTTCTACACCTGGCTGTACCGCATCGCCATCAACACGGCGAAGAACTATCTGGTGTCCCGTGGAAGACGGCCGCCAGACAGCGATGTGAGCTCCGAGGATGCGGAGTTTTACGACGGCGATCATGGTCTCAAGGATCTCGAGTCCCCAGAGCGCTCGTTGTTGCGGGATGAAATCGAAGGCACTGTCCATCGCACCATCCAGCAACTGCCAGAAGATTTGCGTACGGCACTAACGCTGCGCGAGTTCGATGGTCTGAGTTACGAAGACATTGCCAGTGTCATGCAATGTCCGGTGGGTACCGTGCGCTCTCGAATTTTTCGCGCTCGGGAGGCCATAGATAAAGCCCTGCAACCGTTGTTGCAGGAATCCTGAGACAGCGGCGATAGCCAAGAGAGGAACCGCCATGAGTCGTGAAGCTTTGCAGGAATCGCTGTCCGCGGTGATGGATAACGAAGCGGACGAGCTTGAACTGCGTCGCGTGCTGAACGCCGCGGACGATACCGAAACCCGTGCCACCTGGTCGCGTTACCAGGTCGCCCGCGCGGCGATGCACAAGGAGCTGTTGCTGCCCAAGCTGGATATCGCCTCGGCGGTGTCTGCGGCGCTGGCCGACGAAGCCGTGCCAGCCAAGGTCAAGCAAGGCCCGTGGCGTAGCATTGGCCGCCTGGCCGTGGCCGCATCGGTAACCGTCGCCGTGCTGGCGGGTGTGCGCTTCTACAATCAGGACGAGATCACCGGCGCCGAACTGGCTGCACAGCAGCCTGTGCAACAAGGCCTGAGCATGCCTCAGACCCAGGGGCCGGCTGTTTTGGCAGGCTATAGTGAAAGCAGCGAACAACCGACTGGCCCAATGGCCAACGGTGTCCTGCAGAACCAGGCCGGCTGGGATCAGCGCCTGCCGGGCTATCTGCGCCAGCATGCCCAGGAATCGGCACTCAAGGGTAATGAGACCGCACTCCCTTACGCCCGCGCCGCCAGCCTGGAAAACCGCTAAGTAAGGAGGATCATGCGCGCGCTACCTCTCCTGTCGCTGCTGCTTGGCAGCAGCCTCACGGTGCAGGCCCTGGCGGCCAACTCCTCGCCTGAGGCGAGTGAATGGTTGAACAGGCTGGCACGAGCTGAACAAGAGCAGAGTTACCAGGGCGCCTTCGTCTACGAACGCAATGGCAGCTTCTCCACCCACGATATCTGGCATCGCGTCCGCGACGGCAAGGTCAGCGAACGGTTGTTGCAGCTCGATGGCGCTGCCCAGGAGATCGTCCGGGTCGATGGCAAGGTGCAATGCGTCAGTGGCGCCTTGGCCAGCGGAGTGGGTTCACCGCCCGATTCCGCGCCGCGTGTACTCGATCCTTTGAAACTGATGGGCTGGTATGACCTGAGCGTGGCCGGCAAGTCACGCGTCGCCGACCGCGACGCGGTGATCGTGACGCTCACCCCGCGCGACCAGCACCGGTACGCTTTCGAACTGCATCTGGATCGTCGCACTGGGCTGCCCCTGCGTTCGTTGATGCTCAACGACAAGGGCCAGTTGCTCGAGCGCTTCCAGATGACCCGCCTGGATACCGACGATCAACCAACCGATGCCGACCTCAGCGCCAGCGCGGCGTGCAAGCCTGTCGAGCGTGTCGCGACCACTTCATCAGAGGCGGTTGCCGGCTGGCGTTCCGACTGGCTGCCGCCAGGTTTTGAGCTGATCAGCAGTGCCGTGCGTCGAGATCCGGAGCGCAAGAGCACTGTCAGTAGCTTGATGTACGATGATGGCCTGGCACGCTTCTCGGTTTTCCTCGAACCGATCAGTGACAGTGGCGGCAATGATATCCGTACGCAGCTCGGCCCGACCGTGGCGGTCTCGCGCCGGCTCACTACCCCCAAGGGCAAGGTGATGGTCACCGTGGTCGGCGAGATCCCCCTGGGTACCGCCGAGCGTGTTGCACTGTCGATGCGGGCCCAGGATGCCCAGGCGCGTCAATGACGGTACGCGTCCTGACAGCTCTTGTTACACAGAGCTGACATGAAATTAAAGCATTGTCATTTGCAATCCTGCCGCAAATTTTCTATAGGTCAGGCTTCTCGGAGTCTGGCCTTTCCTGCTTCTGCAGGGACCTTACTGCTAACTACGCTCGTTGTGACGGGAGCCGTATGTCAATACCACGCTTGAAAACCTATCTCTCGATGTTCGCCGCCGTGCTCATGCTTGGCCAGGTGCTCAGCGCCCAGGCCGAGGAGTCCCTGCCGGACTTCACCACCCTGGTCGAGCAGGCCTCGCCGGCGGTGGTCAACATCAGTACCAAGCAGAAACTGCCGGACCGCCGCATCGCCGCCGGGCAGATGCCCGACCTCGAAGGCCTGCCGCCGATGTTCCGCGAGTTCTTCGAGCGCAACATGCCGCAGCAACCGCGCTCGCCCCGTGGCGACCGCCAGCGCGAGGCGCAGTCGCTGGGCTCGGGCTTCATCATCTCCGACGACGGCTACGTGCTGACCAACAACCACGTGGTGGCCGACGCCGACGAGATCATCGTCCGCCTGTCCGACCGCAGCGAGTTGCAGGCCAAGCTGGTCGGCACCGACCCGCGCACCGACGTGGCCTTGCTCAAGGTCGAGGGCAAGAACCTGCCGACCGTCAAGCTGGGTGACTCCGAGAAGCTGAAAGTCGGTGAGTGGGTGCTGGCCATCGGTTCGCCGTTCGGCTTCGACCACTCGGTGACCAAAGGTATCGTCAGCGCCAAGGGTCGTACCCTGCCCAACGACACCTACGTACCGTTCATCCAGACCGACGTGGCCATCAACCCGGGCAACTCCGGTGGCCCGCTGTTCAACATGAAGGGCGAGGTGGTGGGGATCAACTCGCAGATCTTCACCCGCTCCGGTGGCTTCATGGGCCTGTCGTTCGCCATCCCGATCGACGTGGCGATCGACGTGTCGAACCAGCTGAAGAAAGACGGCAAGGTCAGCCGTGGCTGGCTGGGCGTGGTGATCCAGGAGGTCAACAAGGACCTTGCCGAATCCTTCGGCCTGGACAAGCCGGCCGGCGCCCTGGTGGCCCAGGTCCTGGAAAACGGCCCGGCAGCCAAGGGCGGCCTGCAGGTGGGTGACGTGATCCTGAGCATGAATGGCCAGCCGATCGTGATGTCCGCCGACCTGCCGCACCTGGTCGGCAGCCTCAAGGATGGCGAGAAGGCCAAGCTTGAGATCATTCGCAACGGCAAACGCCAGAACCTCGACATCACCATCGGCGCACTGCCGGAAGATGACGCCGACATCGGAGTGGGCCTGGGTGCCGACGGCAGTGCCGAACGCAGCAGCAACCGCCTGGGTGTGTCCGTGGCCGACTTGAGTGCCGAGCAGAAGAAGTCGCTGGAGCTCAAGGGCGGCGTGGTCATCAAGGAAGTCCAGGATGGCCCGGCGGCACTGATCGGCCTGCGTCCGGGCGATGTCATCAGCCACCTGAACAACCAGGCCATCGCCTCGGCCAAGCAGTTCACCGAGATCGCCAAGGAACTGCCGAAGAACCGTTCGGTGTCCATGCGCGTGCTGCGCCAGGGGCGTGCGAGCTTCATTACCTTCAAGCTGGCTGAATAAGCGGGTTCTGAGGTAGGAAAAGGGCAGCTTCGGCTGCCCTTTTTCATAATGTTTCACAATTCCCTGTAGGAGCGGCCTTGAGCCGCGATCGGGCGCGCAGCGGCCGCAATCTCTCACATTCGACGAACCTGGCGAGCGGTGATAGCTGTTGTACGGCCGCTGCGCGCCCGATCGCGGCACAAGGCCGCTCCTACAGTGTGTGGGTGTACCCGATAGAGGAATCTCCCATATCCCCGCAGCTTGAGGTACAATTCCCGGCTATTTTTCGGCGGGCGTCCGGCTCGCAGCCTTTTCGAGTGTTGACCCGTGAGTGATTTGAGTCATATCCGCAATTTCTCCATCATCGCCCACATCGACCATGGCAAGTCGACGCTGGCCGACCGTTTCATTCAGATGTGCGGTGGCCTGACGGCGCGCGAAATGGAAGCCCAGGTCCTCGACTCCATGGACCTGGAGCGTGAGCGCGGGATCACCATCAAGGCCCACAGCGTCACGCTGCACTACAAGGCGCAGGATGGTAAGACTTACCAGCTGAACTTCATCGACACCCCTGGCCACGTCGACTTCACCTACGAAGTCTCGCGCTCGCTGGCGGCATGCGAGGGCGCGCTGCTGGTGGTGGACGCCGGTCAAGGCGTCGAGGCCCAGTCGGTCGCCAACTGCTACACCGCCATCGAGCAGGGCCTGGAAGTCATGCCCGTGCTGAACAAGATGGACCTGCCCCAGGCCGACCCGGACCGCGTCAAGGACGAGATCGAGAAGATCATCGGCATCGATGCCACCGATGCCGTGGCCTGCAGCGCCAAGAGCGGCATGGGCGTCGACGAAGTGCTCGAGCGCCTGGTACAGACCATCCCCGCGCCGGAAGGTGAGATCGACGCGCCATTGCAGGCGCTGATCATCGATTCCTGGTTCGACAACTACCTGGGCGTGGTCTCGCTGGTGCGGGTGCGCCAGGGCCGCGTCAAGAAGGGCGACAAGATCCTGGTCAAGTCCACCGGCAAGGTGCACCTGGTCGACAGCGTCGGTGTGTTCACCCCGAAACACACGCAAACCGCTGATCTGAAAGCCGGTGAAGTAGGCTTCATCATCGCCAGCATCAAGGACATTCACGGCGCGCCGGTCGGTGACACCCTGACCCTGTCCAACACGCCCGAAGTCGAAGTGCTGCCAGGCTTCAAGAAGATCCAGCCGCAGGTCTATGCCGGCCTGTTCCCGGTCAGCTCCGACGACTTCGAAGACTTCCGCGACGCCCTGCAAAAGCTGACGCTGAACGATTCGTCGCTGCAATACATGCCGGAAAGCTCCGACGCCTTGGGCTTTGGCTTCCGCTGCGGCTTCCTCGGCATGCTGCACATGGAGATCATCCAGGAGCGCCTGGAGCGCGAATACGACCTGGACCTGATCACCACCGCCCCGAGCGTGATCTACGAGCTCGAGCTCAAGACAGGCGAGACCATCACCGTCGACAACCCGTCGAAGCTGCCGGACGTCTCGGCGGTCAACGATTTCCGCGAGCCGATCGTCACCGCGACCATCCTGGTGCCGCAGGAGCACCTGGGCAACGTCATCACCCTGTGCATCGAGAAGCGTGGCGTGCAGCGCGACATGCAGTTCCTCGGCAGCCAGGTGCAGGTGCGTTACGACCTGCCGATGAACGAAGTGGTCCTGGACTTCTTCGACCGTCTGAAGTCCACCAGCCGCGGCTACGCCTCGTTGGACTATCATTTCGATCGCTACCAGTCGGCCAACCTGGTCAAGTTGGACGTGCTGATCAACGGTGACAAGGTCGATGCCCTGGCCCTGATCGTGCACCGCGACAACGCCGCCTACAAAGGCCGTGCGTTGACCGAAAAGATGAAGGAACTGATCCCTCGGCAGATGTTCGACGTGGCGATCCAGGCGGCCATTGGCGGCCAGATCATCGCGCGGACGACCGTCAAGGCGCTCAGAAAGAACGTACTGGCCAAGTGCTACGGCGGTGACGTCAGCCGTAAGAAGAAGCTGCTGGAGAAGCAGAAGGCCGGTAAGAAACGCATGAAACAGGTGGGTAACGTGGAGATTCCACAGGAAGCCTTCCTCGCCGTGCTCAGGTTGGATAGCTAGGTCCTATGTCGCTAAATTTCCCGCTGTTGCTTGTCATCGCCGTCGCCGTCTGTGGCCTGTTGGGTCTGATCGACCTGCTGTTCCTGGCCCCGCGCCGGCGGGCGGCGATCACCAACTACCAGGGCAGTGTCAGCCAGCCTGAGCTGGCCGTGGTCGAACGCCTGAACAAGGAACCCTTGCTGGTTGAATACGGCAAGTCGTTCTTCCCGGTGCTGTTCATCGTGCTGGTGTTGCGCTCGTTCCTGGTCGAGCCGTTCCAGATCCCGTCGGGTTCGATGAAACCCACGCTGGAAGTGGGCGACTTCATCCTGGTGAACAAGTTCTCCTACGGCATTCGCTTGCCGGTGATCGACAAGAAGATCATCGAGGTGGGGGATCCGCAGCGCGGGGATGTGATGGTGTTCCGCTACCCGACCGACCCGAACGTCAACTACATCAAGCGTGTGGTCGGCTTGCCGGGCGATCAGATTCGCTACACCAGCGACAAACGCCTGTTCGTCAACGGCCAGCCGATCGCCGAACAGCTGGTCGGCAGCGAGCCAGGCACCCTGGGCAGCGCCGAGCTGTACAAGGAGAAACTCGGTGAAGCCGAGCACCTGATCCGCAAGGAAATGACCCTAAACCGCATGCATCCGGACCAGCAATGGACCGTGCCGGCCGGTCACTACTTCATGATGGGTGACAACCGCGACAACTCCAACGACAGCCGTTACTGGGATGATCCGAACATTCCTAAGGAATTGCTTGGCATGGTTCCGGACCGGAACATCGTCGGCAAGGCGTTCGCGGTCTGGATGAGTTGGCCGGAACCGAAACTGAGCCATCTCCCGAACCTGTCGCGGGCCGGCCTGATCCATTGAGCATCGACGGCGCTGTCCACGGACAGCGCCGATTGCATTTCTGACATAGGCTGTGTTCTCAGGGAGCGAGAGATTTCGCCGTTTCCGGCGTCAGATCACAGCCACACCGTCTTTCAGGATGTTGATTTGAACAACGCGTTGAACATTGCAGGGGTGGCCCCATGAGCGCTTCCCTTGATCGCCTGGAGCGCAAGCTCGGCTACACCTTCAAGAACCAGGACCAGATGCTGCTGGCCCTGACCCATCGCAGCTATGCCGGGCGCAACAACGAGCGCCTGGAATTCCTTGGCGATGCCATCCTCAACTTCGTGGTCGGCGAAGCGCTGTTCGAGCGCTTCCCGCAGGCCCGTGAAGGCCAGCTGTCGCGCCTGCGCGCACGTCTGGTCAAAGGCGAGACGCTGGCGCGCCTGGCCCGTGGCTTCGATCTGGGCGACTACCTGCGCCTGGGCTCGGGTGAGCTCAAAAGTGGCGGTTTCCGCCGCGAGTCGATCCTGGCCGACGCCCTGGAAGCCCTGATCGGTGCGATTTACCAGGATGCCGACATGCAGACTGCGCGCGAGCGCATCCTGGCCTGGCTGACCGACGAATTCGACGGCCTCACCCTGGTCGACACCAACAAAGACCCCAAGACCCGCCTGCAGGAGTTCCTGCAGTCGCGTGCCTGCGAGCTGCCGCGTTACGAAGTGGTGGACATCCAGGGCGAACCGCACTGCCGGACCTTCTTCGTCGAATGCGAAGTGGTCCTGCTGAACAAGAAAAGCCGCGGGCAGGGCGTGAGCCGGCGTATCGCCGAGCAAGTCGCCGCCGCTGCCGCACTGATCGCCCTGGGCGTGGAGAATGGCAATGACTGAGAACACTTCGACCCGTTGCGGCTACGTCGCCATTGTCGGCCGCCCCAACGTCGGCAAGTCGACGCTGCTCAACCACATCCTCGGGCAGAAGCTGGCGATCACCTCGCGCAAGCCGCAGACCACCCGCCACAACATGCTCGGCATCAAGACCGAGGGTGACGTGCAGGCGATCTACGTCGACACCCCCGGCATGCACAAGGCGAATGACAAGGCGCTCAACCGCTACATGAACCGCAACGCCTCGGCAGCGTTGAAAGACGTCGACGTGGTGATCTTCGTGGTCGACCGCACCCGCTGGACCGACGAGGACCAGCTGGTGCTCGAGCGCGTGCAGTACGTGACCGGCCCGCTGATCATCGCGGTCAACAAGACCGACCGCATGGAAGAGAAAGCCGAGCTGATCCCGCACCTTCAGTGGCTGCAGGAGCAACTGCCGAATGCTGAAGTGATGCCGATCTCCGCGCAGCAGGGGCACAACCTCGATGCGCTGGAAGCGCAGATCGCCAAGCACCTGCCGGAAAACGATCACTTCTTCCCGGAAGACCAGATCACCGACCGCAGCAGCCGCTTCCTCGCGGCTGAGCTGGTGCGCGAAAAGATCATGCGCCAGCTGGGGGCGGAGCTGCCGTACCAGATCACCGTGGAAATCGAAGAGTTCAAGCAGCAGGGCCATGTGCTGCACATCCATGCGCTGATCCTCGTCGAGCGCGACGGCCAGAAGAAGATCATCATTGGCGACAAGGGCGAGCGCATCAAGCGCATCGGTTCCGAGGCGCGCAAGGACATGGAAGTGCTGTTCGACTCCAAGGTCATGCTCAACCTCTGGGTCAAGGTCAAAGGCGGCTGGTCCGACGACGAACGTGCCCTGCGTTCGCTGGGTTACGGCGACCTGTAAGCCCCGGACTCCCTCTGTAGGAGCGGCCTTGTGCCGCGAAAGGGCTGCATCGCAGCCCCACAATCTTTGCAACAGCCGAAATCCTGGGGCCGCTGCGCGACCCTTTCGCGGCACAAGGCCGCTCCTACAAGGGTTGCGTCAAATCTGGGTTTAGAGATTCATCATGGACCAACCCACCCCACAACCCGCCTTCGTACTGCACAGCCGCGCCTACAAGGAAACCAGCGCGCTGGTGGACTTCCTCACCCCGCAGGGTCGAGTGCGGGCAGTGCTGCGCCGGGCGCGGGGCAAGGGCGGCAGCCTGGTCAGGCCATTCGTGCCGCTTGAAGTCGAACTGCGCGGGCGTGGCGAGCTGAAAAACGTCGGGCGCCTCGATAGCACCGGCATCGCCGCCTGGCTGAATGGCGACGCGCTGTTCAGCGGGCTGTACCTCAACGAGCTGCTGATGCGCCTGCTGCCGGCGGAAGCGCCGTACCCCGCGCTGTTCGAACACTACACCTTGACCTTGCAGGCACTGGCGGCCGGGCGGCCGCTGGAGCCGTTGCTGCGCTCGTTCGAATGGCGTCTGCTGGATGAGTTGGGGTACGCCTTCTCCCTGGACCGGGACGTCAACGACGCGGCGGTGGATGCCGACGGCCTCTACCGCCTGCGGGTGGACGCCGGCCTGGAGCGGGTCGAGCTGTTCCAGCCCGGCTTGTTCAAGGGCAGCGAGCTGCTGGCGCTGGCCGAGGCCGACTGGGACGCGCCGGGCGCCTTGCTGGCAGCCAAGCGCCTGATGCGCCAGGCGTTGGCGGTGCATCTGGGCACAAAGCCGCTGGTCAGCCGGGAACTGTTTCGCAAGCGCTGAGCACGACGTATGCTGTGGGCCTCAACTTTCAGGAGAGCCCATTCGTGACTCACAGCAACCGCATGCTTCTCGGTGTCAACATCGACCACGTGGCGACCCTGCGCCAGGCCCGGGGCACCCGCTATCCGGACCCGGTCAAGGCCGCGCTGGACGCCGAGGAAGCGGGTGCCGACGGCATCACCGTGCACCTGCGCGAGGACCGTCGACACATCCAGGAGCGTGATGTGCTGCTGCTCAAGGACGTGTTGCAGACCCGCATGAACTTCGAGATGGGCGTCACCGAAGAGATGATGCTCTTCGCCGAGAAGATTCGCCCGGCGCATATCTGCCTGGTGCCGGAAACCCGCCAGGAACTGACCACTGAAGGTGGCCTGGATGTGGCTGGCCAGGAGGCGCGGATCAAGGCGGCGGTGGAGCGTCTGTCGCGTACGGGCGCTGAAGTGTCGCTGTTCATCGATGCCGACGAACGGCAGATCGAGGCCTCGCGTCGTGTCGGTGCCCCGGCCATCGAGTTGCACACCGGGCGTTATGCCGATGCCGAAACCCCGACCGAGGTGGCCGAAGAGCTTCAGCGTATTGTCGATGGCGTTGCGTTTGGCGTGGGGCAGGGCTTGATCGTCAATGCCGGGCATGGCCTGCACTACCACAATGTCGAGGCCGTGGCCGCGATCAAGGGCATCAATGAACTGAACATTGGCCATGCGCTGGTGGCCCATGCATTGTTCGTTGGTTTCAAGGCGGCGGTGGCAGAGATGAAAGCGCTGATCGTCGCGGCTTCGCGTTGACCTTGTTCGCCGGCAAGCCGGCTCCTACGGGCGCGCACGCGTTTCATGACATGCGCTGTACCTGTAGGAGCCGGCTTGCCGGCGAACCCACCTATTCGGCCTGGAACACCAGAGTGAACCGGGTCGACCCTTCGGCCTGGCTGCACACCTCGACCCGCCCTCCATGCAACTGCATGATCGACTTCACGATCGCCAGCCCCAACCCGGTCCCACCTTCCAGCCGCGAACGACCGGCCCCCACCCGGTAGAACCGTTCGAATAGATGCGGCTGATGCGCCTCGGCGATCCCCGGCCCCTGGTTCTCCACCCAGGCCGCCACTTCATTCCCCCGCCGCTCGATGCCCACGACCACCGGCTGACTGTCCGGGCTGTGGCGCAGTGCATTGCTCAGCAGGTTTGACAGTGCCCGCTGGAACATCAGCCGGTCGACCACGGCCGTGCCCCAACCATGGAGCTCCAGGGTGATGCCCTTGAGCTCGGCACTGAACGCAAACAGCTCGCTCACCCGCAAGACTTCGTCGGCCAGCGCCACGGGCAGCAACGCCACTTGTGTTTGCGGCTGGCTGACCTGGGCGAGGAACAGCATGTCGTTGATGATGCGGTTGAGCCGGGTGAGTTCCTCGACACTGTCTTCCAGCGCCTCGCGGTAGCGCTCGCCATCGCGCTCGCGGGCCAGTGTCACCTGGGCCTTGCCCATCAGGTTGCCGATCGGGGTGCGCAGTTCATGGGCCAGGTCGTCGGAAAACTGCGACAACTGGCGCACCCCCTGGTCGAGGCGGTCGAGCATGACATTGATCGCCCGGGCCAGGTCTGCCAGTTCCACGGGCAAGTCGCTGTCGGGCAGGCGATGACCCAGGTCCTGGGCCGAGACCTGGCCGGCGATGCGCCGGAAGTGGCGCAGGGGGCGCAAGCCTCGTTGCACCAGCTTCCAGGCGACGATGCCGATCAACAGCAGCAGTAACGGCAGGGCCAGCAGGGTGGAGTTCAGGTACGCCTGCAACAGCGCATTGTCGTCGCTGCGGTCGAGCGACATCAGCACCTTGACCGGGGTGTCGTCGCGCAGGCGCATCAGGCGGCTGGCGGTGAGCACCTGGTTGCCGTCTGCGTCGCGCCACTCATGGAAGGTCAACCGCTCGTCGGCGTCCAGCGTCAACAGGTGCTGTGACTGCAACGCCGGGCCGAGGCTGATGAGGGCTGGGTGACGTGCATTGACGGCCATCACGCTGAGGCTGAGGTTGTCATGGCCCATCACCAGGTCGAGCAGCGGGTGGGCACGGGTGCCCAGGTCATCGCTGCGCAGGTCGACCCGCAGGTTGTGCTCGACCTGCAGCATCTTGCGCGCCAGGTCCTTGCGCGCGCGGCTGTCCAGTTCATGGTCGAGGGCGAACACCGCCAGGCAGGCCAGCAGCAGGACCAGCGCCGCGCCCAGCAGGGTGACGGTCAGGCCCAGGCGCAGGGACAGGCTGGCGCGTTTCAAGGCCGGGCCTCGAGCACATAGCCGACACCGCGCAGGGTGTGGATCAGCTTGTCCTCGAACGGGTCGTCGATCTTCGCCCGCAGGCGGCGGATCGATACCTCGACCACGTTGGTGTCGCAATCGAAGTTCATGTCCCATACCAGCGAGATGATCTGGGTGCGCGACAGCACCTCGCCGCTCTGGCGCATCAGCAGGTGCAGCAGGGCGAACTCCTTGGCGGTCAGGTCGATGCGCTGGCCGCCGCGCCAGGCACGGTGGCGGCCGGGGTCGAGCTCCAGGTCGGCGACCTTCAGGGTGCTGGGTTGCAGGTGCTGGTCGTTGCGCCGCAGCAGGCTGCGGATGCGCGCCAGCAGTTCGGGGAATTCGAAAGGCTTGAGCAGGTAGTCGTCGGCGCCCAGGTCCAGGCCCTTGACCCGGTCGGCCAGGCGACCGTGGGCGGTGAGCATCATGATCCGCGTGGACGATTCGGCGCGCAGGCGCTGCAGCACGCCCCAGCCGTCAAGTTCGGGCAAGTTGACGTCGAGGATCACCAGGTCGTAGGGCTGCTGGCGGGCCAGGTGCAGGCCGTCGGTGCCGGTGTGGGCGCAGTCGACCACGTAGCCGTTCTCGCGCAGCCCTTGCTGCAGGTAGTCGGCGGTACGGGGTTCGTCCTCGATGATCAGTAGGCGCATGGTCGGGCTCGGTCGGAAGAAAGGCGGCGATTCTCAACCCTGTAGCTGTATCAGGGTCAAGGGCTGCGATGTTACGACATGTGGCGAGCAAATCCGCGCAGATAACCGATCTGTAATGGGCGGGTCATGTAGCTGAAAGGGGCGCGGGGCGCCCCTCGAGCAACGTGATCAGGCGGTGCCGATCTCGCCGCCGTCGTTGCGCTGGATCACCACGGTCGCGGCCCGTGGGCGCACCGTGCTGCCGGCCGGGGTGGTGTCGGTGGCCTTGTCGGTGTAGGGCCAGTTGTCCGGGTGCTGGATGTTGATGAACAGCGTCTTGTTGTCCGGGGTGAAGGTGATGCCGGTCACTTCGCAGCCATTGGGGCCGACGAAGAAGCGCCGCAGGTCGGCCTGGTTGGTGGCGTTGATCGGCACCTGCTTGCCCGTGGCGTCGACCAGGTCGGTGGGGATCACCGCCAGCAACTGGTCGTTGGTGTAGTTGGTCAGGGTGGTTTCGCCGTTGTCGGTCTCGAACCACAGTACGCCACGGCTATCGAAACTCATGCCGTCGGGGCTGGCGAACTGGTTCAGTTCGGTCAGGCCGGAGCGGTTGATATCCGGAGCGCCGGCGGCGTTGGCGCCGAACACGAAGATGTCCCAGGTGAAGCTCTTGTGATCGTCGCTGTCGTGCCAGCGGATGATATGGCCGTGGCGGTTCGGCCCGCGCGGGTTGGCGGCATCGACCTTGGCGGCGGTGCGCGCGCTGTTGTTGGTGAGGGTGAGGTAGACGTCGCCGTTGAGCGGGTTGACGGCGGTCCACTCGGGGCGGTCCATGGGCGTCGCGCCCACGGCGTCGGCGGCACCACGGGTGTTGAGGATGATCCCCGGCAGGTCGCCGAACAGAGCGCCCAGGGTGCTGCCGTTGGTGGTCGCGGTGGCGACGTCGAGCAGCAGCCACACGCCCTTGCCGTCGGCGTTGAAGCGCGCCACGTAGAGCTTGCCCTTGTCCATGTACTTGGCGCCGGTGGCCAGGCGGTCGGCGGGGCTGGCGTCTGCCGGGTCCCAGACTGCGTCGGATACGAACTTGTAGAGGTATTCGTTGTTGGAGTCGTCGCCGGTGTACCAGACCAGCGGCTTGCCCGCCACCGGCAGGCCGGGGCAGCAGCCTTCGTGGCGGAAGCGGCCGAGGGCGGTGCGCTTCACTGCCAGGGTGGCGCTGTTGTACGGGTCGATCTCGACGATGTAGCCGTAGGTGCTGGCCTCGTTGCGGTAGTCGCTGGTGGCGCTGGCACCGGTCGGAGTGATGTTGAAACGGGCGAACTCGTCGGCCACTTCACTGGTATCGCCCGCCGCACTTTCCCACTTGTACTGGCCACTTGAACTGCCCACGCCGATGCGGGTCTGGTTGGCCGGGCGGGTGCCCTTGTTGACGAAGATGCCGGGCCAGTTTTCCTCGCAGGTCAGGTAGGTGCCCCACGGGGTGTAGCCGTTGCCGCAGTTGTTGTTGGTGCCGCGGCACTGGGTGCCGGTGGGCGAGAACTTGGTCTTGACGTGGTCGGTACCACGCAGGGGGCCGGCGATGTTCATCAGCGAGGCGGTAGTGAAGCGGCGATTGAGCGGGTCGTTCTGGATCACCTGCCAGCGGCCGTTGACCTTGGTCAGGCGCACCACGCCGGCGCCGTGGGCATTGATCTCCTTGCGCACTTCCTCGGCCGGGCGCTTGCCGCTGGCGTCGGTGGTCGGGCCGGCCGGGTGCAGGGCCGCGGTGTCGATGTATTCGAAGTTGATCGCCAGCAAGCCGTCGTCGGAGCTGCCGTTGATGGGGAAGAAGTGCATGCCGTCATGGTGCATGCCCATGGCATTGGCCTGGTCGGTGGAGGTGTTGCTGCCATCGGACTTCCACGGGTTGCCGTTGCTGTTGATCGGCGTGCCCCAGGGCGCCAGCACATAGGCGCTGTAGCCGGCGGCGACCACGCAGGCGTCGGTGCGCGAGCCTGCGATGGAATTGAAACCGAGCTTGAGCTTGGGTTTTTCCGGTTTCGGATCCGGGGTGGTCACTGGTGGTTCGCTGACCGGGTCGTCATGGTTGGAGCCGCCGCCGCTGTCGAAGCAGCCGCCGAGGCCTGCGCCGGCGATCATCGCAATGGCCGCACCGAGGCTGCCGCGCACCACGCTCCGACGGCTCAGGTAGGCGTCCATGACGCTGGCCATCGGCAGGTTGTCGCTCGGGTTGCGGTCCAGGTTGTCGCCGGATTCTCGACTCATCAGGGTGTCCTTATGTTGGCTGAGTGGGAGGAAACAGCGACTTTAGGGCGTAAGTATGATGATTGATTTGCAGAAATGTTACGTGCCGTTAAAACGGACGGTTCTTAATAGGGTTGAATAAATAATGCTTTGGAATTAACAGCACCTTTCTGCCATTAAACTGTCACGAGAACGCCGCACTATCCGGGACCCAACGTGTACTCGGATAAGGATGGCGGGGTCGATGGCAAGCAACTTGGGCAGGCGTGACGTGATCGGCTGGATGGGCATCGGTGCGCTGGCACCGCTGCTCGGCGCCTGTTCCGCGCTGCCGTTGCCCGGTGCTGGCGGTGAGCGGTCGGTAGACCTGCTGTACGTGGCCGACACGCTCGACGCCCGCCTGCCGGGCCAGGCCGTGGTCCCGGCGACTCGCCTCGGTCCGGTAAGCCATTTGGGGCGCGCACCGTGGATGAGCGGCCCGAATGCCCGCGCCGCGCAGCCGGAGCTGGCACCATTGCTCGATGCCACTCAGGCCGCGCAAGCTCGGTTGGGTGGCTATGCAGTGCTGGCGGCGCTGCTTGAACAGTTGCGTGGCGAGGCTGGTGCCGAACACTGCCTGACCCTGGAGAACGGTCAGTGTTGGAATGGCAGTGGCCTGGCCTACCTTACCCAGGGCGAGAGTGGCGTGCAGGGCAGCCAACTGCTGGGCAGCGAGGCGCGAGTCAGCAGCGACGAACGCGTACTCTGGCCCCAGCGCAGTGCAGCACTGTATCGGCAGTCTTCCTCTATTACCCTGGGCGCGGGCCTGGCCAGCGAGCAGGCCAAGGCGCTGGGTGTCGCGGGTGTGCATGTGTTCCAGCGTGGCGGCGTGCGCGTGGCGGTGGTCGGCGTCACCGATCCCTATGCCCAGGACCAGAAGGCCTCTCTCAAGCAGTGGTACCAGTCGTTGTTGCCCAGCTTCCAGCAGGCGCGTCGCGAGGGGGACCTGGTGGTGGCCCTGGCCGATGTCGGCAGCGGGCCGGGCCTGTGGTTGGCCGAGCGAATCCCGGAAATCGACGTACTGTTGTGTGCCCGGGGCCAGGACCTGTGGCCTGCACCGGTGCAGGCCACCCAGGCCAGTGGACGGCGGGTGCCGGTGCTGTTCGCTGGTTGCCGGGCCAGTGGCGCGTTTCGCCTACGGTGCCGGCAGACGGGGGGGCAATGGCAGTTCGACGCCCGGTTCTTCCCCGCGTTCGAGCAAAGCCTCCCTTCTGGCACCCTGACCCGGGCCGCTCAGTTGCGGGGCGTGTTGCAGCAACAGCGCAGCGGCCATGCCGCCTGGCTCGACCAACCACTGGCCCGGGCGCCGCAAGCGCTGTGGCGTCGCGATACCCGTGGCGGTAGCTGGGACAACCTGTTGCACCAGGCCCTGGCCGACGGTTCGAGCATGCCGGTGCTGCTGCCGGGCCTGCGCTACGACTTTCCTGTGCAGGCCGGTGATTCCATCACCCGCGAACACCTGATCAGCCTGACCGGGGGTTACCCCGCACCGGTGCTCGAAGTGCCCGCGCAACCTGTCGAGCAGGTGCTGGAGAATGCCGCCGAGCAGTTGTTCGGCGACCCGCTGCTGCTGGACAACAGCCAGGACCTGCCACGCTGGCAGGCCCAAGCCTGGCACGTGAACTACAGCCCGACCGGCAAGCGCATCGCCGGGTTCGAACCCGTGCAGGGGCTGTGCCGGACCTTTGGCCTGCATGTCGACGCCCAGGCGGGCGTGCCGTTGTGGCAAACCGTCGAAGCCTGGCTGGCACGGCAGGCGCCGGGCTGGCGACTGGCACCGTTGCAACTGCCCGACGTGCGCTACGTGCAGGGCCACCCCGGCTGGCACCCGCGCCAGGAGGCGGTGTGATCGGTACGCAGCGCATCGTCACCGGCCTGTTGCTGACCCTCGTCGCCTGGTTGGCGGCGCAATGCGTGCTGCTGCTCAGCCGCCAGCCACTGCCGGCCCAGGCTGCGCCGCAGGCCGAAACGCCGTTGCCAGGCTTGCTGGTGGGCCATTGGCAGGCACCGGTCGACGATGGCGTCATCCCTATCACCCGCTTGCCCCTGCATTACCTGGGCGGGCTCAAGGCCCAGCCGCTGTCGGCCAGCGTGGTGGTTTTGCGCCATGGTGAGCAGGTGCGCACCCTGGGCCGTGGCCAGCGCCTGGCGCCGGGCATCGTGCTGCAGGATATCGACGCACAAGGCCTGATTTTCGACAACCACGGGCGGCGCGAGCGCCTGCCCTGGCCGCCACGCCCCGCCGTGACCGGCTTCAAGCGCCAAGGATGAATGATGATCGCACGCTACTGCCTGGCCGGGTTGCTGACCCTGGGCCTGTCCCTGGCCTGGGCCGAGGAGCCGGAAGTGTTCGCCGACGACGGCACGCCGCTGTATGAGGTGAACTTCGTCGACACCGAGCTGGGCGAGTTTATCGACAGCGTGTCGCGCATTACCGGCACCACTTTCATCGTCGACCCGCGGGTGCAGGGCAAGGTCACCGTGCGCACGGTCGATCGCCATGATGCCGACGCCATCTACGACATCTTCCTGGCGCAGCTGCGCGCCCAGGGTTTCGCCACGGTTGACCTGCCCAACGGCAGCGTGAAGATCGTTCCCGACCAGGCCGCGCGCCTGGAGCCGGTGCCGGTGGAGCGGCCCGGCAAGAAGTCCGAAGGCAGTGATGGCGTGGCCACCCGGGTGTTCAATGTGCGCAACGCCGCCAGCGAGCAGATGCTCAACATCCTCAAGCCACTGATCGACCCGCGGGTGGGGGTGATCACCCCATACCCGGCCGCCAACCTGCTGGTGATTACCGACTGGCGCAGCAACCTCGAGCGCATCGACAGCCTGTTGCGTCAGCTCGACCAGGTCAGCGACGAGCCATTGCAGGTGATGCCGCTCAAGCATGCCAGCGCCGCTGACACGGCGGGGCTGGTGACCCGGCTGCTGGCCCGTGAACAGGGCGCCGACAGCGCCCAGGTGGTCGCCGATCCGCGCAGCAACGCCCTGCTGGTGCGAGGCAGCGCCGACAGCCGCGAGCGCGTGCGCGCCTTGCTCGCCCAGTTGGACCGGCCCAGTGAAAACCTGCACAGCAGCAACACCCAAGTGATGTACCTGCGCCACGCCAATGCCGCCGAAGTGGTCAAGGTGCTGCGCGGGCTGAGCCAGTCGGGCGCGGCCCCGACCGAGGGCGGCGAGGGCGAGGGCAAGGACAAGCCGTTGCAGGCGGCCAGCGATTCCGGCATTCGCCTCGAATATGAAGAAGGCACCAACGCTGTGGTCATGGTCGGCCCCGACAGCGAGCTGGCCGCCTACCGCAGCATCGTCGAGCAGTTGGATATCCGTCGGGCGCAGGTGGTGGTCGAGGCAATCATCGCCGAAGTCTCCGACAGCAGCGCCCAGGAGTTGGGCGTGCAATGGCTGTTCGCCGACGAAAAGTTCGGCGCGGGCATCGTCAACTTCGGCAGCAACGGGGTGAACATCGCCAATATCGCCGGCGCGGCCAGCAGCGGCGACAACGAAAAGCTCGGCAAGCTGCTGTCGGCGACCACCGGCGCCACGGCCGGCTTCGGTCATTTCGGCGGCGGCTTCAACTTCGCCATGCTGGTCAACGCGCTCAAGGGCAAAAGCGGCTTCAACCTGCTGTCCACCCCGACCCTGCTGACCCTCGACAACGCCGAGGCGTCGATCCTGGTGGGCCAGGAAGTGCCCTTCGTCACCGGTTCCGTCACCCAGAACAACGCCAACCCCTACCAGACCATCGAGCGCAAGGAAGTCGGGGTGAAGCTGCGCATCAAGCCGCAGGTCAACGTCGACAACAGCGTGCGCCTGGACATCGTCCAGGAGGTGTCGTCGATTGCCGAGTCCCGCGCCGCCAGCGATGTGATCACCAACAAGCGCGAGATCAAGACCAAGGTCATGGTCGAGGACAACGGCCTGGTGATCCTCGGTGGGTTGATCAGCGATGAGCGGAGCACCAGCAACCAGCGTGTGCCGTTACTCGGCGATATTCCCGGCCTGGGCCGGCTGTTCCGTTCCGATGCCAGCAAGGGCACCAAGCAGAACCTGATGGTGTTCATCCGCCCGCGCATCCTGCGCGACGGCGAGAGCCTGGCCGGGCTCAGCCAGCAGAAGTACCAAAGTTTACAACAGGGCACATCGCTCAAGCTGCCGGCGCTGGCCGAAGGCATGCCGTTGCTGCAGGCGTTCCCGGCCAGCCGTGCGCGGCTCGAAGGCGGGGACTGGTGATGCTGCCTTATCGCCTGGCGCGTCAGACAGGCCTGGCCATGGCGCCTGCCGAAGGCGGCTGGCAGTTGTGGCTGCGCAGCGACGCCGACAGTGACCAGCTCCAGGAGCTGTTGCGGGTCCATGGCCAGCCAAGTGCGCTGGAACACCTTGACGACGCTCAGTTCGACGAGCGCCTCGGCCAGCTCTACCAGGCCGGCGAGGCGGCGACCGAGGCGTTGATCGAAGGTATTGGCGAACAGGTCGACCTCGACAGCCTGATGAGCGAGATGCCGCGCATCGAGGACCTGCTGGAAAGCGACGACGAAGCGCCGGTGATCCGCCTGATCAACGGCCTGTTCGGCCAGGCCCTGCGCCTGCGCGCCTCGGATATCCATATCGAAACCTTCGAGCAGAGCCTGGTGGTGCGCTTGCGGGTCGACGGTCATCTGCGCGAAGTGCTGCGCCCACCGCGGGCGCTGTCGGCGATGCTGGTGTCGCGGATCAAGGTGATGGCCCGGCTGGATATCGCCGAGAAGCGCCAGCCCCAGGATGGTCGCATCACCCTGCGCGCCGCCGGGCGCGAGGTGGATGTGCGGGTCTCGACCCTGCCCGGTATCCACGGCGAACGGGTGGTGATGCGCGTGCTCGACAAGCAGGCCAGCCTGTTGGCGCTGGACAACCTGGGCATGCCCGTCGCCGTGCTGCGCGGCTTGCGCAGCTGCCTGGCGCGGCCCAACGGCATCGTGCTGTCCACTGGCCCCACCGGCTCGGGCAAGACCACCACCCTGTACGCCAGCCTCAACAGTCTCAACGACGGCAGCCGCAACATCCTCACCGTCGAGGACCCGGTCGAATACGCCATCGCCGGCATCGGCCAGACCGCCATCAACCCACGGGCCGGCTTGACCTTCGCCAGTGGCCTGCGGGCCATCCTGCGGCAGGACCCGGATGTGATCATGCTGGGTGAGATCCGCGATCAGGAAACTGCACAGATAGCCGTGCAGGCCAGCCTCACCGGGCACCTGGTGCTGTCGACACTGCATACCAACAGTGCCGTGGGGGCAGTGACCCGCCTGCGTGACATGGGGGTCGAGCCGTTCCTGATTGCCTCGTGCCTGCGCGGTGTGCTGGCCCAGCGCCTGGTGCGGCGGCTGTGCGCCTGTGCGGTGGCGCGGCCGCTGCATAGCGCGGAGCGCGAGCTGTGGCCGCAACTGGTCGAAACCTATCATCCGGTGGGTTGCGAGCGTTGCCAGGGCAGCGGCTATGTCGGGCGCCTGGGGTTGTACGAATTCATCGAGCTGGACGACGGGCTGGTGGCGTTGCTCTACGACGGCCAGAGCGAACTGGCCATGCAGGCCTACCTGGAGGGGCGCCGGCAGAGCCTGGTGGCGATGGCCGCCGACTGCCTGGCGCAGGGCCAGACCAGCCTCGCCGAAGTGTTGCGCGTGGTGCAGGGCTGACCTATGCCGACTTATCGCTACCAGGCCGTGGACCTCGCCGGCAAGGCGCACAAGGCCAGCGTGCAGGCCGACAGCGAGCGCCATGCGCGCCAGTTGCTGCGCGAGCGGGGGTTGTTCGCCCGGCACCTGCAGCGCCATGAAGCCGGCCAGGCCCAGCCACGGCGCCAGCGTTTGAGCCGTGCCCAGTTGTGCGAGCTGACCCGCCAGCTGGCGACCCTGGTCGGCGCCGGTATCCCGTTGGTAGATGCCCTGGCCACCCTGGAACGGCAGCTGCGCCAGCCGGCCCTGCACGCCGTGTTGGTGGCCTTGCGTGGCTCCCTCGCTGAAGGACTGGGGCTGGCCCGTAGCCTGGCGCGCCAGGGGGCGCCGTTTACTGGGCTTTACTGCGCGCTGGTCGAGGCCGGCGAGCGCTCGGGCCGTCTGGGCCAGGTGCTGGCGCGTCTGGCCGATCACCTCGAGCAGGTGCAGCGCCAGCGCCACAAGGCACGCACCGCGTTGATCTACCCGGCAGTGCTGATGGGCGTGTCGCTGGCGGTGGTGGTCGGCCTGATGACCTTCGTGGTGCCCAAGCTCACCGAACAATTCGCCCATTCCGGGCAGAGCCTGCCTTTCATCACTTCGTTGCTGATCGGCCTCAGCCAGGGGCTGGTCCATGCCGGGCCATACCTGTTGGTGCTGGCGCTCATGCTGACGCTGTTCGCCGCCCGGCTGCTGCGCAAGCCCCACTGGTGCCTGTGCCGCGACGACCTGCTGCTGCGCCTGCCGCGCATCGGCCAGGTGCTGCAGGTGCTGGAGAGCGCGCGGCTGGCGCGCAGCCTGGCGATCCTCTGCGGCAGCGGCGTGGCCCTGCTCGAAGCATTGCAAGTGGCCACCGAGACGGTCGGTAACCGGCGTATCCGCGTGGCGATGGAGCAGGCGCGCCTGCAGGTGCAAGGCGGCACCAGCCTGCATCGGGCGCTGGACGGCGCCGGCCAGTTTCCGCCGCTGTTGGTGAACATGGTCGGCAGCGGCGAAGCCAGCGGCACCCTGGCCGACATGCTCGAACGGGTGGCCGATGACCAGGAGCGCGGCTTCGCCCGCCAGGTGGACACCGCGATGGCACTGTTCGAGCCGCTGATGATCCTGGTGATGGGTGGCGTGGTGCTGTTCATCGTGCTGGCGGTGCTGCTGCCGATCATGCAGCTCAACCAGGGATTGCAACTGTGACAAGGAGAACTTCGATGCAGCAACGACACAAGCGCCAGGGCGGCTTCACCCTGATGGAGATCATGGTGGTGATCTTCATCATCGGCCTGCTGATCGCCGTGGTCGCGCCCAGCGTGCTGGGCAACCAGGACAAGGCGATGAAGCAGAAGGTGATGGCCGACCTGGCCACCCTGGAGCAGGCGCTGGACATGTACCGCCTGGACAACCTGCGCTTCCCCAGCAACGAACAGGGCCTGGCCGCGTTGGCGAAGAAGCCCACGCAGGAACCGCTGCCGCGCAGCTGGCGCAGCGATGGCTATATCCGCCGCCTGCCGGAAGATCCGTGGGGCACACCGTACCAGTACCGCATGCCTGGTGAACATGGCCGGGTCGATGTGTTTTCGCTGGGCGCCGATGGCGTGCCAGGCGGCGAAGGGCTGGATGCCGACCTGGGCAACTGGGCGCTGTGACGTGCGTCGGCAGGGTGGTTTCAGTCTGCTCGAGCTGCTGGTGGTGCTGGCCATCGCCGGGTTGATGACCAGCCTGGCCGTGGCCTGGCTCGACAGCGGCAATGCCGGGGTCGATCAGGCGCTGGAGCGTTTGGCGACTGCGACCGTGGCCCAGGGCGAACTGGCGCGTCATGCCGGGCAGTTGCGTGGCCTGCGCTGGAACGGCCAGCGCCCGCAGTTCGTGCGCCAGGAGCGTGGACGCTGGGTGGTCGAGCCGGTCGCCCTGGGCGAGTGGCCCAAGGGCCTGCGCCCGGACTGGCCAAGCAGCCCGGCGCCGGTGCTGGTGTTCACCCCCGACGGTTGGGCCCGGCCCGTCAGTGTGCGTTGGCAGTGGGCCGCTGGCAGCCAGGGCTGGCACTGGGGCCGTGATGGCCGCTTGCAGGTGAGCCGCGCCCAATGAAGTGCAGGCAACAGGGTTTCACGCTGCTTGAAGTGAGCGTCGCGTTGGCGATCGCCGCCGTGTTGGCGGTGATCACCAGCCAGGTCTTGCGCCAACGCCTGGCGGTGCAGGACACGGTGCAGCAGCATCGACTCGGTGTGCTCTGCGCCCGTGAGTTGCAGGCGCGCTTCGCGGTCGAGCAGTACTGGCCTGCGGCCAATGAAGACGCAGGCGAGCTGACCCAGGGCGCGCAGGTTTGCCATTGGCACTTGCAGTTGCGGCGCACGGGCGTGCGCGACCTTCGCCGCGGCGAACTGCTGTTGTATGCCGACCGTGACCAGCGCCT
The DNA here is from genome assembly GCF_023757525.1 of Pseudomonas sp. MWU13-3659. NCBI lineage: Bacteria > Pseudomonadati > Pseudomonadota > Gammaproteobacteria > Pseudomonadales > Pseudomonadaceae > Pseudomonas > Pseudomonas sp. MWU13-3659. The sequence continues at coordinate 42,040 of NZ_JAMSHW010000023.1, forward strand.
GCCGCTGGGGCAGTACACCGTGTTCCTGGAGCGCCCATGAAGCGAAGGCAGGTGGGCATGACCCTGATCGAACTGATGGTGGCTTTGGCGTTGACCGCGTTGCTGGGCTTGCTGCTGGCGGCGTTGGTCAATGGCTGGCTGAGAGTGCGTGAGCGGCTCGATCAGCCGCAGCGGGAAACCCAGGTGGTGGACTTCTGCCTGGCGCTTGAGCGGCGCTTCGACAGCCCGGTGCTGCGCCGGGTGTATGAACAACGCCTGCCCTTGCCGGTGCGCTGGCTCGATTGGCAGCCCGACCGCCAGCAACTGCTCTGGGTGGCCGCCGCGGCATGGCCGCAGGCCGAAGATGGTTCGCGCCTGCAACGTCAGCGCCTGCGTTTCGAACCGCGTGAGCAGCAGTTGCTGGTGGAAACCTCCGCCGATCTGTATGCCGCCGCAGCCCCGTACTGGGTGGTGCGCGAACGGCTGGAGCGGGTGGGCGCGATGAGCCTGCTTTACCACCAGTCCGGCCAGTGGCTGGCCTGGCCTTCCGATCAACCGACGCACCCCGGACGGGGTGTGCGCCTGGAGTTCGTGCGTGATGGAGCACCTTATGCCTGTACCTTCGTGCTGCCCTGGGGGCGTTCGTGAGACTTGAGTGGCGGCGTCGTACGCCGCTGCGGCCATGGCTGTTGCTGCGCCCAGGCCCGGTGTGGGACTGGGTGCTGGTGGAGCAGGGCGTGGCCACGCGCCAGGGGCAGGGCATGCCACCTGCGGGCCTGTCGGCGCGGGTCGCCTTGATTGTTCCGGGTGAACATTGCAGTCACTTCCAGTTGGTCGCGCCGCCTGGGCTCAAGCGCGAGGAGTGGCCGCTGTTGCTGGAGGACCGGCTGTTGCAGGGGGCAGATGAAGTGGATTGTGCCTGCATCGACCGGCCTGCGGGCCAACTGCGGCTTCTGGTGGTGGCCCGGCAGCGATTGCTTGAATGGCGTGCGCAGTGCGTCGAATGGGCGTTGCCTGTCGAGCGCTGTTGGGGGGAGTTTCAGTTGCTGCCTGAACCTGAGGCGGGGAAATGCTGGCAATGGCGGCGGGGCGAACAAGTCTTGCACCTTGGGAAGGAGGACGAGGGGCGTATCCATTGGCTGGCCTGGCCCGACTCGCTCGGCCAGGTGCCCGCCATGGTTTGGCCGGCAGGTGCGCGGGTTTTTGTGGAGGGAGACTGGCCCGTGGAACTGGCGCAGTTGGAGGGCCTGCCTGGCTTTTTCGAGGCGCGAAGCCCACGTCAGTTCCCTCGGCTGGCGCCGGTACAGCGACGGCTCGCCCTTGCCTGCATCGCGTTGGCTGTCACCTGGGGTGGTCTCTGGCTGGCCCAGCAATGGCGCCAGGCTCAGGCCTATCGTGAGCAGGTGCTGGCCGTGACCGGCCCGCAGGCCACATCACGTCAGGCGGCCCAGGCGCTCAAGCGCTTGCGTGACAGTCATGGCGAAGAGCAACTACGCCTGCGCCGGCTGGACGGGTTGCAGGCGCAGTTGCAGGCCTGGCTGCAGGCGAACCCTGGCTGGCGGTTGCAGGCCGTGCGTTTCGAGGGTCGGCATTGGCGCTTGGCGCTGGAGGGGGACGGAGCTATTCCACCCTGGCAGGAGATGGCGACGGCCGTGGGCGCCCAGGTCCAAGTCGAGGAGGGCGCCCGTCACGTGGTGTTCGACCTGGAGGTGGCCACATGAGCCGCGAATGGTTGCAACGACGGCGGATGCTGCTGGCCTGGCTGCTGGTTGCGTTGCTGGCGTGCTTCCTGGTGTTTCGCGAAGGGCTTGGTTATTGGCGGGAGCTGGCGCAATGGCGCGCCTTGGCCGAGTCGGTGGTCGGGATGCGAACCGGGCCGACGCTGAGCCTTGAGCGCCTGCGCCAGTCGGCCCAGGCCCGGCGTGTCGAGTTGCTTGAAGTGCAGGCGCAGGATGAAGTCTGGCAGGTGCGAGGCAAGGTCGATAATGCCCAGGCTTTGCAGGACTGGTTGCAGGCACTTCGTACGGAGGGTGTGCGGTTGGTGCAGTGGGGGTTATCGCGAGAGGGTGACGGGTTGCGCTTCGATGTGCAGGTGCAGCCTTGAGCCGGCGTATGGTGGCCTGGCTGATGCTGGTGTTCTGCCTGAGCCTGCTGGCCGAGCTGCCTGCGGCTTGGCTGGCATGGATAAGCGGGCTGCCGGTGGAGGGTGTGATGGGGAGCCTGTGGCAAGGGCAAGCGATGCGCCTGGGGGCGGTTGGCCCCTTGCGTTGGGAGTTGCGGCCGTGGCACCGGGACGCGCAGGTGTGGATGGGGTTCCAGGGGCAGGGATGGCGGTTGCATGCCAGTGGCTGGCCCTGGCGGTGGCAAGCCGAGGTCGAGGCCTTGGGGGCCCAGCCCAGCTTCGCCCCAGGGTATCGCCTGGCCGGGCAGTGGCAAGGCGCGCTGCGTCTGCAAGGAGGTGGTGGGCGATGCCGTGAGGCAAAGGGGCGGCTCGAGGTGAATGACCTGGCGATGGTCGAACCGTGGTCGTTGGGGCTGGGGCAGGGTGGTATCGAGATGAACTGCGCGGATGGCTGGCGGGCATCAGGGCAGTTGAGCCTGGATGGACAGCATCGTCTGGTGGTGAGCGGCGATCTGCTGGCGCGACGGGCTCAGGTGAGTGTCGAGGTGCAGCCCGACGCGGCGCTGACACCGGTGCTGCGTGGGGTGCAGTGGCTGGGTGCCGAGACGTTGCAAGGGCAGCGGGAAATCAGGTGGTAGTGAATAGATCTTGAGGCGCGCGCGATACCTGTAGGAGCGGGTTTACCCGCGATTGCGTCGGTGGGATCACTACCGCATTCGCCGGCAAAGCCGGCTCCTACAGGGTAGGCGTGCTTCGATGGCTCAGGGGCGGATCTCGATCATGGTGCCGTCCTTGACCATGCTCCACACCTCGCGCATGTCGTCGTTGCGCATGGCGATGCAGCCTTCGGTCCAGTCGAGGGTGTGGAAGTACCACTCCGGGTACTCCTCGTTGATCGGTGTACCGTGGATCATGATCATGCTGCCGGCCGCCACCCCGTCACGCCGAGCCTTGGCGGCATCGGTGATGTTCGGGTAGGAGATGTGCATGGCCAGGTTGTAGCGGTCGCTGACCTTGCGCCAGTCCAGCCAGTACAGGCCTTCGGGGGTCTTCTTGTCGCCCTCGCGCTCCTTGGCGCCCTTGGGCTGCTTGCCTAGTGAGATGCGGTAGGTCTTGAGCGGTTCGCCGCGGCTGATCAGTTGCAAGCGGCGCTCGGACTTGAGCACCAGCACCTTGTCGATCATGGGGCCTTGGGGGACGGTCGCGGCAGGTTGCACGGCCGATGGCGGCTTGCGAATGATGGTTTCGGTGAAGGCAGCCTGCGACACCGAGGCGACACTGAGGCAGAAGAGGGCAAGCAACCAGCGCATGAAACCGTATCCCTGAGACTTAGGTGGTGGACGACGAGACGTTCATCGGCGGCAGGTATTCATGGCCAATCGGGTAGAGCTGCCTGATGCGGTCGCGATAGTAGCATTCTAGTGTGCGTGTGACGGTCCGGAAAGCCAGCTCGCTCCATGGGATCTCATGTTCTTCGAACAACCGCACTTCCAGGCTCTCGACGCCCACGGCGAAGTCGAGGTCCGTGAGCTCGGCGCGGAAGAACACATGCACCTGGTTGATGTGCGGCAGGTCGAACAGCTGGTACAGGTGGGTTTCACCCACCCGGGCGCAGGCTTCCTCGACGGTTTCGCGACGGGCGGCTTGGTCGAGCGTCTCGCCGTTCTCCATGAAACCGGCCGGCAAGGTCCAGAAGCCCCGGCGCGGCTCGATGGCGCGGCGGCACAGCAGCACCTGGCTGCCCCAGGTGGGCAGCACCCCGGCGACGATGTTGGGGTTCTGGTAGTGGATGGTCTGGCAATGGTCGCAGACATACCGCGGGCGGCTGTCGCCTTCGGGGATTCGCTGGGTGACCGGCTGGCCGCACGCGCTGCAGAATTTCATGCTTTCATTCCTGTGTGGTCGGGCTATCTTGGCGCGCCCGACCCGCCCACCGCAAGCGGACCGCGGGCGGGGCTTGGGTGCCTCGCGGCTTTGGTGCATCATGCAGGGCAGGCCTTGGAATCGAGAGTGCGTAATGCTGGACGAGCTTCTTCGCCGAATGAGCAACCATACCCCCGCGTCACTGGAGACGGACCGCCGTTTCCCCGAAGCGGCGGTGCTGCTGCCCATCACCCGTGGCGAAGAGCCGGAGCTGGTGCTGACGCTCCGTGCCAAGGGGCTTTCCACCCATGGCGGAGAAGTGGCGTTCCCTGGCGGCCGGCGCGATCCGGAAGACCCGGACCTGGTGTTCACCGCCCTGCGCGAAGCCGAGGAGGAAATCGGCCTGCCCCCCGGCCTGGTCGAGGTGCTCGGTCCGCTCAGCCCACTGATCTCGTTGCATGGGTTGAAGGTGACACCGTTCGTCGGGCTGATCCCCGATTACGTCGAGTACCGCGCCAACGATGCGGAAATCGCCGCCGTGTTCACTGTGCCGCTGGCGTTCTTCCGCCAGGATCCGCGCGAGCACACCCACCGCATCGACTATCAGGGCCGCAGCTGGTACGTGCCCAGCTACCGTTACGGCGACTACAAGATCTGGGGGCTGTCGGCGATCATGATCGTCGAGCTGGTCAATGTGCTGTTCGATGCCGGCATCAGCCTGCACCAGCCACCGGAACGTTTCATCCAGAACTGAACGGGGCCCACCCCGTCATCTGCTTAAGCCGTGAGGAGCGAGACATGAAATATCGCCTGGGCGACCTGCGGGTCGAGACCCACCCCAGCAGTTGGGCCGCGCCCAACGCCACCCTGATCGGCAAGGTGCGCCTGCAGGCCCGTGCCAGTGTGTGGTTCGGCGCGGTGTTGCGTGGCGACAACGAGTTGATCGACATCGGCGAGGATAGCAACGTCCAGGACGGCACGGTGATGCACACCGACATGGGCTCGCCGCTGAACATCGGCAAGGGCGTGACCATCGGCCATAACGCCATGCTGCATGGGTGCACGGTGGGCGACTACAGCCTCATCGGCATCAACGCGGTCATCCTCAACGGTGCGCGCATCGGCAAGCATTGCATCATCGGCGCCAACGCGCTGATTCCGGAAGGCAAGGAAATCCCCGACGGTTCGCTGGTGATGGGCTCGCCAGGCAAGGTGGTGCGCGAGCTGACCGAGCAGCAGAAGCGCATGCTTGAAGCCAGCGCCGCCCATTACGTGCACAACGCCCAGCGCTATGCCCGTGACCTGGTAGTTGACGATGAGTGACGAAAAGCCGGTGGCCTCGCCTTGTGTCAGCATCTGCGCGCTGGACGAGCAGGACATCTGCACCGGCTGCCAGCGCACGGTGGCCGAAATCACCCGCTGGGGGCGGATGGACAACGCGGAGCGCCGTGCCGTGCTCAAGCTTTGCCACGAGCGGGCAGTCGCCGCAGGCTTGATCATCGGCCTGTAGGCGCCAGCCTTGCTGGCGAACGCAAGGCGTAGCCTTGCCCGCGTACATTCGCCAGCAAAGCAGGCTCCTACAAGGGATCGCGGGCTTGTCCAGTGGCTGGCCCGACGCTACTCTGAGCGGCTTGCCCACCTGAATACCCAGACCATGATCTATCTCGTCGCCTACATCAGCAGCGTGGTGCTGATCAACTACGCCTTCTCCAGCGCGCCGCACCTGGACGTTATCTGGTCCGCCTGGGGGGGGCTGGTGTTCATCCTGCGCGACATGGTGCAGACCCGCTACGGCCACGGCGCGTTGCTGGCGATGCTGGTGGCGCTGGTGCTGTCCTATGCCACCTCCGAGCCGGCCATCGCCCTGGCCAGCGCCACTGCGTTCTTCGTCTCCGAGTTGATCGACTGGCTGGTGTTCAGCGTCACCCGCCGCCCCCTGCGTGATCGCCTGTGGCTGAGCTCGGCCCTGAGCATCCCGGTGGACACCTTCATCTTCTTCGGCATGATCGGTGCGCTGACACCGGCGGTGATCGGCACGGCACTGGCCTCGAAGTTCACCGGGGTCACGGCGGTGTGGCTGATCATGGCCTGGCGGGCGCGGCGCGCGATCGCCGCATCCTGATGTAGAATACTGGTCCATTTTTCAGCGGGCGGCAGCCAGCGTGGCGCGGCCCCGGACGCCTTCGAGGACCTGAAATGACCCGTATCGGAACCCCATTGTCGCCGACTGCGACCCGTGTACTGCTGTGCGGCTGCGGCGAGCTGGGCAAGGAAGTGGTGATCGAGTTGCAGCGCCTGGGGGTCGAGGTGATCGCCGTTGACCGCTACGCCAATGCCCCGGCCATGCAGGTCGCGCACCGCAGCCATGTGATCAACATGCTCGACGGCGTGGCCCTGCGTGCAGTGATCGAGGCGGAGAAACCGCACTACATCGTCCCCGAGATCGAGGCCATCGCCACCGCCACCCTGGTGGAGCTGGAGAACGAAGGCTTCAACGTCGTGCCCACCGCTCGCGCCACCCAGCTGACCATGAACCGCGAAGGCATCCGCCGCCTGGCCGCCGAAGAGCTGGACCTGCCGACCTCGCCGTACCACTTCGCCGACACCTTCGAGGACTACAGCAAGGCGGTCACCGACCTGGGCTACCCCTGCGTGGTCAAGCCGGTGATGAGCTCCTCGGGCAAGGGCCAGAGCCTGCTGCGCAGCGCCGACGATCTGCAGAAGGCCTGGGACTATGCCCAGGAAGGCGGCCGTGCAGGCAAGGGCCGGGTGATCATCGAGGGCTTCATCGACTTCGAGTATGAAATCACCCTGCTGACCGTGCGCCATGTGGGCGGCACCACCTTCCTCGAGCCGGTCGGCCACCGTCAGGAGAAGGGCGACTATCAAGAGTCCTGGCAGCCCCAGGCCATGAGCCCGAAAGCGCTGGCCGAGTCGCAGCGCGTGGCGCAGGCGGTCACTGACGCACTGGGTGGCCGTGGCCTGTTCGGCGTGGAGTTGTTCGTCAAGGGCGACCAGGTGTGGTTCAGCGAAGTTTCGCCACGCCCGCATGACACTGGCCTGGTGACCCTGATTTCCCAGGACCTGTCGCAGTTCGCCCTGCATGCCCGCGCCATTCTCGGCCTGCCGATCCCGGTAGTTCGCCAGTTCGGTCCGTCGGCTTCGGCGGTGATCCTGCCGGAGGGGCAGTCGCAGCAGACCAGCTTCGCCAACCTCGGTGCAGCCTTGAGCGAGCCGGATACCGCCATTCGCCTGTTCGGCAAGCCGGAAATCAATGGTACCCGCCGCATGGGCGTGTGCCTGGCGCGCGATGAGTCGGTCGAGGCCGCTCGTGCCAAGGCGACCCGCGCCTCGCAAGCGGTCAAGGTCGAGTTCTGATCTGAGATTGCTGGGGGCGCTCTGCGCCCCTTTCGCGGCACAAGGCCGCTCCTACAGGAGGTATGCGATCCCTGTAGGAGCGGCCTTGTGCCGCGAAAGGGCTGCAAAGCAGCCCCAAGGGCTCAAAGCGCTGTATCGCGTGTCTCTTTCAGGCACAAAACGGCAATCAGGCTGATCACCGCTGCCACCGACACATACCCCCCCACCCAGCTCAATCCCCCCATGCTCACCAGCTTCTGGGCAAAGAACGGGGCCGCCGAGGCGCCGACGATGCCGCCCAGGTTGTACGCGGCCGACGCGCCGGTATAGCGCACATGGGTCGGGAACAGCTCCGGCAGCAGCGCGCCCATCGGCGCGAAGGTCACCCCCATCAGGAACAGCTCGATGGCCAGGAACAGCGCCACGCCCGTGGTCGACCCCGAGGTCAGCAGCGGCTCCATGGTGAAGCCCGAGGCAATGGCCAGCAGGCCACCGACGATCAGCACCGGCTTGCGCCCGAAGCGGTCGCTCAGCCAGGCCGACAGCGGCGTGGCCAGGGCCATGAACACCACGGCGAAGCACAGCAGCCCCAGGAAGGTCTCCCGGCTGTAGCCCAGCGTGGTCACGCCATAGCTGAGCGAGAACACCGTGGAGATGTAGAACAGCGCGTAGCACACCACCATCGCCGCGGCCCCGAGCAGGGTTGGCAGCCAGTAGCGGGCGAACAGGTCGACCACCGGCATCTTCACCCGCTCGTGGCGGGCGACCGCCTTGGCGAACACCGGGCTTTCCTCCAGTTTCAGACGCACGTACAGGCCGACCAGCACCAGGGCGGCGCTGAGCAAGAACGGAATGCGCCAGCCCCATTCGCGGAATTGCTCGTCGCTGAGCACCAGGGCCAGGGTAAGGAACAGGCCGTTGGCGGCCAGGAAGCCGATCGATGGGCCGAGCTGTGGGAACATGCCGAACCAGGCGCGCTTGCCCGGCGGGGCGTTTTCGGTGGCCAGCAGCGCCGCGCCACCCCATTCGCCACCCAGCCCCAGGCCCTGGCCGAAGCGCAGCAGGCAGAGGAGGATCGGTGCCCACACACCAATGCTTTCATAGCCCGGCAGCACGCCGATCAGCGTGGTGGACACACCCATCAGCAGCAACGAGGCGACCAGCGTCGACTTGCGCCCGATACGGTCGCCGAAGTGGCCGAACAGTGCCGACCCCAGTGGCCTGGCGAGGAAGGCGATGCCAAAGGTGAGAAACGCCGCGAGCATCTGCGCGGTGCCGGAACCGGACGGGAAGAACACCGGCCCGATCACCAGGGCGGCGGCGGTGGCGTAGACGTAGAAATCGTAGAACTCGATGGCAGTGCCGATGAAGCTGGCGGTGGCCACCCGGGCCGGGGAGTTGGCCGGGGTCGCCGAAGCAGGTTCGGCGTAGGTGCTGCTGGTAGTCATGCGAAGGTCCCTGACAGTCATGCTCCATGGGGCACGGCCCATGTGGCGGGCACACGGGAGCCGGAGCGTATTGTTGTTGGTCGCCCGACTGACGATAGCCCAGGGGATAGAGGCGGGGAGCGGGCACTGTTCGGGGTGTTGAAGCAGGACCGCGGGGCGTGTCAGTGGTGCGGACTGGCCTTAAAGCGCCGGGTGCGGGTAGCAGGCGGGACGGCAGGGCTGGGTAAGCGTGACCCGAGTATAGCTATCGGGTCACGGTCCAGACCAGTACCTTGCTGGCGCAATTGTCCTCGGTTTCGAGGATCTCCAGTCGATAGCGGCCGATCTTCAGGCAAACCGCGCTTTCCGGAATGCTTTCCAGCGCTTCGGTGACCAGGCCATTGAGGGTCTTCGGTCCGCCGTCGGAAGGCAGGTGCCAGCCCAGAGTGCGGTTGATTTCACGCAGCGACGCCGTGCCCTCGATGACGAAGGTACCATCGGGCTGAGGGTGTACATGGGGGTTGTCGAGGCTGTGCTCGTCCTCGAATTCGCCGACGATTTCTTCGAGGATGTCTTCCAAGGTGACGATGCCCAGCACCTCGCCATACTCGTCCACCACCACGCCCATGCGCCGCTGCTGCTTGTGGAAGTTCAGCAACTGCATCTGCAACGGGGTGCTCTCAGGGACGAAGTAGGGCTCGTAGCAGGCGGCCTGGAGTTTTTCGAAGCTGAGCTCGGCGCGAGGCAGCAGGTGGCTGATCAGCTTGGTGTTGAGCACCGCTTCGACCTGGTTGATGTCGTTGTGGTAGACCGGCAGGCGAGTATGCCGGCTGACGATCAGTTGCTCGATGATCTGCTCGATGGGGTCGTCGAGGTTGATGCCGTCCACTTCGTTGCGTGGCACCAGGATGTCGTTGACGGTGACCTTGTCCAGCGCCTGCAGGCCTTCGAGCAGCCCATTGCGGGCCGGATCGTGCGCCGTGTCCTCGTCGAAGTCGTCATGCTCCTGGGGATGCAGCGCCACGGCGTTGGGCTGGATGCGAAACGGGCGCAGGACCAGCTTGGCGCAGCCGTCGAGCAGGCAGCCCAAGGGCAGCAGGGTGGCCAGCGGCAGCTTGAGCAGGCTGGCCCCGAGGCTGAGGAAGGCTTGCGGGTTGCGCCGGGCCAGGCGCCGCGGCAGGTATTCGGCCAGCACCAGCAGCATGAGTGTGGCGCCCAGGCCGGCGAGCCAGAAGCCATGCTCACCGTTGTGGCGCTGGCCGATCAGGCAGGCCAGGCCCAGCACCAGCAGTTTGCCGAGGCTGGCGCCAAGCACCAGGGCCTGGGCCGGCAGCGTGGGCTCAGCCTGGCCATTGAGTTGCTGGCGGGCGGTGTCCACGGCAGTGAACAGCGCCGACCACAGCAGTGCCAGTGCGAGTGTGCCGAGCAGCGGGGCGTACGGCAGGGTGTCCATGGGCGGCCGTCAGATATGCAGGATGAATTCGCGGACCAGCTTGCTGCCGAAATAGGCCAGCATCAGCAGGCAGAAACCGGCGAGGGTCCAGCGGATCGCCTTGTGGCCGCGCCAGCCCAGGCGGGTGCGGCCCCACAGCAGCACGCTGAAGACGATCCAGGCCACGCAGGCCAGCAGGGTCTTGTGCACCAGGTGCTGGGCGAACAGGTTGTCGAGGAATAACCAGCCGGAGATCAGCGACAGCGAAAGCAGGCCCCAGCCGGCCCAGAGGAAACCGAACAGCAGGCTCTCCATCGTTTGCAGTGGCGGGAAGTTGCGGATCAGCCCGGACGGGTGCTTGTTCTTCAACTGGTGGTCCTGCAGCAACAGCAGCAGGGCCTGGAACACGGCGATGGTGAACAGGCCATAGGCCAGGATCGACAGCAGGATGTGCGCCAGGATACCCGGTTCCTCGTTGATCAACGGTACCGTGCCGGGCGGGGCGAACTGGGCCAGCAGCGCGGTCACCGCGCCGAGCGGGAACAGCAGGACCAGCAGGTTTTCCACCGGAATGCTCAGGCAGGCGACCAGCGTCAGGGCGATCACCGCCACGGCGATCAGGCTGGCGGCACTGAAGAAGTCGAGGCTCAGGCCCAGTGGTGTGATCAGTTGGAAGAACAGCGCGCCGCCCTGGGCGAGCACTGCCAATGTACCGAGCAGGCCGAGCAGCCGTTTGTCGGCACGGGCGCCACGGGCCAGGCCGGTGGCCTGGAAGATGGTCGCGGCCACATAAAGGAAGGCGGCGAGCAGATTGGGGATGAGGCTGGGTGAAGAGAGCATAAGTCCTGGCAGGCAAGCCCTAAAGGGACGGAGTTTGGCATAGAACGCAGTGGGCAAGGAAGACTGCGTCACAAGCTGCAAGCGTCAAGCTATGAGCTGCAAGCAAAATTGGATCGACGTATGGCCAGCTTTTACTTGTCGCTTGCGGCTCGCTGCTTGCGGCTGCCTTCGGTATAATCGCCGCCTTGCTGTGCCCAGCGCGTGTACCTGTTCACCTGGGCGCCTGAAAAACCTCGGCTTTACTGGGCCTGAAAGGATCACCATGTTCGAAAACCTGACCGACCGCCTGTCACAGACGCTGCGCCATGTCACCGGCAAGGCCAAGCTGACCGAAGACAACATCAAGGACACGCTGCGCGAAGTGCGCATGGCCCTGCTCGAGGCCGACGTCGCCCTGCCGGTGGTCAAGGATTTCGTCAACAGCATCAAGGAGCGCGCGGTCGGCACCGAAGTGTCGCGCAGCCTCACGCCAGGCCAGGCCTTCGTCAAGATCGTCCAGGCCGAACTGGAAAGCCTGATGGGCGCGGCCAACGAAGAGCTGACGCTCAACGCCGCGCCACCCGCCGTGGTACTGATGGCCGGCCTGCAAGGTGCCGGTAAGACCACCACCGCTGGCAAGCTGGCGCGCCACCTGAAAGAGCGCAAGAAAAAGAGCGTGATGGTGGTGTCGGCCGACGTCTACCGTCCGGCGGCGATCAAGCAGCTCGAAACCCTGGCCAACGACATCGGCGTGACCTTCTTCCCGTCCGACATCAGCCAGAAGCCGGTGGCCATCGCCGAGGCGGCGATCCGCGAAGCCAAGCTCAAGTTCATCGACGTGGTCATCGTCGACACCGCCGGCCGCCTGCATGTCGATGCTGACATGATGGATGAGATCAAGGCCCTGCACGCCGCGGTCAAGCCGATCGAAACGCTGTTCGTGGTCGACGCGATGACCGGCCAGGACGCCGCCAACACCGCCAAGGCCTTCGGCGACGCCCTGCCGCTGACCGGCGTGGTGCTGACCAAGGTCGACGGTGACGCCCGTGGTGGTGCCGCCCTGTCGGTACGCGCCATTACTGGCAAGCCAATCAAGTTCATCGGCATGGGCGAGAAGACCGAAGCCCTCGAGCCGTTCCACCCTGACCGTATTGCCTCGCGCATCCTCGGCATGGGTGACGTGCTCAGCCTGATCGAGCAGGCCGAGCAGAACATCGACAAGGCCAAGGCCGACAAGCTCGCCAAGAAACTGAAGAAGGGCAAGGGCTTCGACCTCGAGGACTTCCGCGACCAGCTGCAGCAGATGAAGAACATGGGCGGCCTCGGTGGCCTGATGGACAAGCTGCCCAGCATCGGCGGCATGAACCTTTCGCAGATGGGTAACGCCCAGGGCGCGGCCGAGAAGCAGTTCAAGCAGATGGAGGCGATCATCAACTCCATGACCCCGGCCGAGCGTCGCGACCCCGACCTGATCAGCGGTTCGCGCAAGCGCCGTATCGCCCTCGGTTCCGGCACCCAGGTGCAGGACATCGGCCGCTTGATCAAGCAGCACAAGCAGATGCAGAAGATGATGAAGAAATTCTCCGCCAAGGGTGGCATGGCCAAGATGATGCGTGGCCTTGGCGGGATGCTGCCAGGTGGCGGCATGCCGAAGATGTAAGTGAAACCGAGGGGTTGCCCTGCTTTATATAAAGAAGCAGGGGAGCCCCTTCAAACCCCGCCTTGGCGGGTAAACGGCCGCAACTGAGCGGCTAAACCGGCAGAACTGAGCGGTCGGGCATGTGCTCGCCGAAAAAGGCATTTGCAAATGTCCGTGTATTCCCCGAGAATATGCGGCCTTTTGGGCACCCGTGTGCCCATTGGGCATTCAGTTTTGCAGCACCGACTATAGGAACGATGTTCACATGGTAACCATTCGTCTGGCCCGTGGCGGCTCGAAAAAGCGCCCATTCTACCACCTGACCGTGACCAACTCGCGTAACGCCCGTGACGGCCGTTTCGTTGAGCGCGTTGGCTTCTTCAACCCGATCGCATCGGGCGCCGAAGTCAAGCTGTCGGTCAACCAAGAGCGCGTCACCTACTGGCTGAGCCAGGGCGCACAGCCGTCTGAGCGCGTTGCTCAGCTGCTGAAGGAAGCTGCCAAGGCTGCAGCCTGAGCAGTATGAACGCGACGCCAGAAAAGGCTGACGACCTCATCGTCGTTGGCAAGATTTTTTCGGTTCACGGCGTTCGCGGCGAGGTGAAGGTGTATTCCTTTACCGATCCGATTGAAAACCTGTTGGATTACCCACGCTGGACGCTTCGGCACGAAGGCAAGGTAAAACAGGTCGAGCTGGTCAGCGGTCGTGGCTCCCAGAAGGGCCTGGTCGTGAAGCTCAAAGGCCTCGATGATCGTGATGAAGCCCGTCTTCTGAGTGGTCATGAAATCTGCATTTCGCGAAGCCTTTTGCCCAACCTGGCAACCGACGAGTACTACTGGTACCAGTTGGTAGGCCTGAAGGTCATCAATCAGGACGAACACTTGTTCGGCAAGATCGATCACCTGTTGGAGACCGGCGCGAACGATGTATTGGTGGTCAAGCCTTGCTCAGGCAGCCTGGATGATCGCGAGCGTCTGTTGCCCTATACCGGGCAATGCGTGCTGGCAGTCGACCTGGAAGCCGGTGTGATGCGCGTTGAATGGGACGCGGATTTCTAAACGATGGATACCCTTCGCGTAGAAGTCGTCACGTTGTTCCCCGAGATGTTCTCGGCCATCACGGAGTACGGCATTACCAGCCGCGCGGTGAAACAGGGGTTGCTGCAAGTGACCTGCTGGAACCCGCGGGACTACACCACAGATCGTCACCACACGGTGGATGATCGGCCGTTTGGCGGTGGTCCGGGCATGGTGATGAAGATCAAGCCTCTGGAAGACGCCCTGGCCAGTGCCAGGCAGGCGACTGGAGCTGCGGCGAAGGTGATCTACCTCTCGCCACAAGGCCGCAAGCTGACTCAGCAGGCGGTCAAAGGCCTGGCCGAACAGGAGTCGTTGATCCTGATTGCCGGCCGTTATGAAGGCATCGACGAGCGCTTTATCGAGGCTCATGTCGATGAGGAGTGGTCGATTGGCGACTATGTGCTTTCCGGTGGCGAGCTGCCGGCCATGGTACTGATCGATGCGGTTACACGGCTGCTGCCCGGAGCTTTAGGGCATGTGGACTCGGCGGAGGAAGACTCTTTCACCGACGGTCTGCTGGATTGCCCGCACTACACCCGACCTGAGGTGTATGCGGATCAGCGTGTTCCCGACGTGTTGCTAAGTGGCAACCATGCACATATCCGGCGTTGGCGGATGAAGCAGTCCCTTGGTAGGACCTTCGAACGACGCGCCGATCTTCTGGAAAGTCGCTCGCTTTCTGGAGAAGAGAAGAAGCTGCTCGAGGAATACCTCCGCGAGCGGGACGATAGTTAACGTATCGATGGTGGATCGAGTTATCCATCTTAGGAGCACAGCATGACCAACAAGATCATCCAGCAGCTCGAAGCCGAGCAGATGAGCAAAGAGATCCCGACCTTTGCACCAGGCGACACCGTTGTCGTCCAGGTTAAAGTGAAGGAAGGCGACCGCTCGCGTCTGCAGGCGTTCGAAGGCGTCGTCATCGCCAAGCGTAACCGCGGTCTGAACAGCGCCTTCACCGTGCGCAAGATCTCCAGCGGCGTTGGCGTAGAGCGTACCTTCCAGACTTACAGCCCGCAGATCGACAGCCTGGCCGTGAAACGTCGTGGTGACGTGCGTAAAGCCAAGCTGTACTACCTGCGCGACCTGTCCGGCAAAGCCGCTCGTATCAAGGAAAAACTGTCCTGAGTACAGTTTGCCTGGCGGCCTAGGCCGCCTTGCGAGAAAAAAGCAGCCTTCGGGCTGCTTTTTTGCTTTCTGAAATCTACCCTTGCGATGTGACCCGAAGATGACCAGCCGAGACCAGGAAGTCCAGCGCCGCACCGAACTGTCGGTGACCCGCGTGACCAAGGCGGTGTTCCCCAACACCACCAACCACCACAATACCCTGTTCGGCGGCACCGCCCTGGCGTGGATGGACGAAGTGTCGTTCATCGCCGCCACCCGTTTCTGCCGCTTGCCGCTGGTGACCGTGTCCACCGACCGCATCGACTTCAAGCACCCGATCCCGGCGGGCTCGATCGTCGAGCTGGTGGGCAGCGTGGTCAAGGTCGGCAACACCAGCCTGCAGGTGCAGGTGGATGTGTTCGTCGAGAACATGTACCTCGATGGCCGCGAGCGCGCCATACATGGCGTATTCAGCTTCGTCGCCATCGATGAGGACAAGCGCCCGGTGCCCGTGCTGCCGCTGGACTGATCGTCCCGATATGGATTTGGCGCGCCCTTTGTAGGAGCGGCTTCAGCCGCGATCACCCGCCAAGCGGGTGCCAGACACCGCGTTGCCTGCATCGCGGCTAAAGCCGCTCCTACAGGTCTATGTGTATGGACTCTTCGACAAGCTCCGGTTCCACCAGCGCCACCAGCGTCCAACCCGGTTGAGGCTTGAGCGGGTTTTCCGGGCTGGCCACATGCACCCAACCGTTGCTGTCGCGGGCGAACAGCAATGTCGCGCGCTCACCATGCAGTTGCTGGTAGTCCGCCCAGGTAAATGCCTCGGTCAAGGTGGTGCTGTATAACTCGGCGCCCTGGTGCAGCAGCTTTGCCAGCTGTGCATAGGTCAGCGGACTCGACCCAAGCAGTTGCCCACGGTGTTCTTCACTGGCCCGGTGCTTGTCGCTGCGCTGTTTCTCCAGCCCGCTGGCCAGCACGAACAGCCGGCCCTGGCCGAAATCATGGCGAAAGCGCGCACAAGCCAACGCATTGAGCTCCCCTGCCGGCGACAACCCCAGTAGGTGGCCGAGCCCGACCAGGTCAAGGTGGGCGTCCGCATGCTGGGAGGCCGGGTTGCCGAAATAGGTGGGCAGGTTCTCCATACGCGCGGCACGGATGTTCTCCCAGCTCGAGTCGGTCAGCAGCACCCGGCAGCCGAGTTGTTGCAGGGCCTTGGCGATCGCCCGCGCGGGTGGGTTGGCACCCACGACGAGGAACCCGCTTGGCGCTGGCTCCGCCACCTTCAGCAGGCGTGCCAGCGGCCTGGCCGTGGCACTCTGCAGCACCACGGTGCCAATGATCACGGCGAAGGTCAGCGGCACCAGCAGCAGCGCGCCCTCATGGCCGGCCTCGTCCAGGCGGATGGCGAAGATGGCCGACACCGCCGCGGCGACGATGCCCCGTGGCGCAATCCAGGCCAGTAGCGCGCGCTCCCTCCAGTTCAATGGCGAGCCCAGGGTAGACAGCCACACGTTCAACGGCCGCGCCAGCAACTGGATGACCAGCAGCAGCGCCAGCACCGCCGGGCCCAGGCCCAGCAAGGCATGCAAGTCGAGCCGCGCGGCCAGGAGGATGAACAGCCCGGAGATCAGCAGCACGCTGAGATTCTCCTTGAAGTGCAGGATCTGCCGCACATCAACGCCAGGCATGTTGGCCAGCCACATGCCCATCACCGTGACCGCCAGCAGCCCCGATTCATGGACGATCTGATTGGCGGCGATGAAGATGCCCAGCACCGCCGCCAGCGAAGCCAGGTTGTGCAGGTATTCCGGCAGCCACTGCTCACGCATGACCTGCCCGAGCAGCCAGCCACCGGCGACACCGAGCACGCTGCCGCAGAAAATCACCCCGGCGAAAGTTGCCAGGCTCTGGCTCACGCCGTCACCGGCGGCGCTGGCGATGATGAAGCTGTAGACCACCACCGCCAGCAGCGCGCCGATCGGGTCGATGACGATACCTTCCCAGCGCAGGATGTTGGCGATCGCCGCCTTGGGCCGCACCACTCGCAACATGGGTACGATCACCGTGGGGCCGGTGACCAGGGTCAGGGTGCCGAACAGGATCGCCAGGGGCCAGTCGAAACCGAGCAGCCAGTGGGTGGCCAGGGCGATCACCAGCCAGGTGCTCAGCGCGCCGACGGTGACCAGGCGGTGAACCACACTGCCGATCTCGCGCCATTGCGACAGGTGCAGGGTGAGGCTGCCTTCGAACAGGATCAGTGCTACGGCCAGTGATACCAGTGGCATCAACAGTGGGCCGAACAAAGCTTGGGGTTGCAGCCACCCTAATATGGGCCCGGCGAGAATCCCACACAGCAACAAGAACAGAATCGCCGGCAGCTTCAGGCGCCAGGCCAGCCATTGGCAGAGCAGCGCCGCCGCGCCAATGCCGCCGACACTCAAAAGAATCTGCTGTTCGTTCATGCGGGCTCCCTCAGCATGCAATGTTATGAAAGACTAAGCGCCATTTCACCGTTTGCCACCGAGTTTGCATGCCAGCCCTAGACCACCCCCTGATCGACCAGTTCCTCGATGCCCTCTGGCTGGAGAAGGGCTTGTCCGACAACACTCGCAGCTCTTATCGAAGCGACCTGGCGCTGTTCAATGGCTGGCTCCAGGAGCAGGGCGTGGCGCTGCCCGACGCCGGTCGCGAGTTGATCCTCGACCATCTGGCCTGGCGTTTCGACCAGGCCTACAAACCCCGGTCGACGGCGCGGTTCCTCTCCGGCGTGCGTGGCTTCTACCGCTATCTGCTGCGCGAACGGATGATCGCCGTCGACCCGACCTTGCAGGTGGACATGCCGCAACTCGGTCGCCCGTTGCCCAAATCCTTGTCGGAAGCCGACGTCGAAGCCTTGCTCAAGGCCCCCGACCTGGGCGAGGCCATCGGCCAACGCGACCGGGCCATGCTCGAAGTGCTCTACGCCTGCGGGTTGCGGGTGACCGAGCTGGTCAGCCTGACACTGGACCAGGTCAACTTGCGCCAGGGCGTGTTGCGGGTGATGGGCAAGGGCAGCAAGGAGCGCCTGGTGCCGATGGGCGAGGAGGCCGTGCTGTGGCTCGAACGCTACCTGCGTGATGGCCGTGCCGACCTGCTCAACGGCCGGCCCAGCGACGTGCTGTTCCCCAGCCTGCGCGGCGAGCAGATGACCCGGCAGACCTTCTGGCACCGGATCAAGCACCACGCGCGGGTGGCGGGCATCGACAAGCCGCTGTCGCCGCACACCCTGCGCCACGCGTTCGCCACCCACCTGCTCAACCACGGGGCCGACCTGCGCGTGGTGCAGATGCTGCTGGGGCACAGCGACCTCTCCACCACGCAGATCTACACCCACGTGGCCAAGGCGCGGTTGCAGCAGTTGCACGCCCAGCACCACCCGCGTGGATGAATGATATTCATGTTCCGCCGACCGGTGCCTGAGGACCCCTACTGCGCCGGTCTGTTGTGGTAGGCTTGGACGGTTTGTTGCAAGGGCCGACCGTTCGCCGCGTTCAAGGCGCGGGCGACGCCCCTCCGGCCCCGTCCGCCCTCAGGAGTTCCCATGCGCGTGACCCAGATTTTCGCCGCCGCCGCCCTGGCGTTGGCCAGTACCTTTGCCGCCGCCGCGGCCACCGAGACGACTGCCGGCGCCGAGCAGGCAATCCGCAAGTCGTTGCAGAACCTCGAACTCGAAGTGCCGGTCGAGAGCGTCGCCAGCAGCCCGCTCAGCGGCCTGTACGAAGTCAAGCTGCAGGGCGGCCGCGTGCTGTACGCCAGCGCCGACGGCCAGTTCGTAATGCAGGGCTACCTGTTCCAGATCCAGGACGGCAAACCGGTCAACCTCACCGAGAAGACCGAGCGCCAGGGTATCGCCAAGCTCATCAACGGCATCCCGGCAGGCGAGATGATCGTCTACCCGGCCAAGGGCGAGACCAAGTCGCACATCACCGTGTTCACCGACACCACCTGCCCGTACTGCCACAAGCTGCACGCCGAAGTGCCCGAGCTCAATCGTCGCGGTATCGAAGTGCGCTACGTCGCTTTCCCGCGCCAGGGCCTGGGTTCGCCGGGTGACGAGCAGCTGCAGGCGGTCTGGTGTTCGAGCGACCGCCGCGCGGCGCTGGACAAGATGGTCGACGGCAAAGAGATCAAAGCTGGCAAGTGCGCCAACCCGGTCGGCAAGCAATTCGCCCTGGGCCAGTCGATCGGTGTCAACGGCACGCCGGCCATCGTGCTCGAGAGCGGCCAGGTGATCCCGGGCTACCAGCCGGCGCCGCAGGTGGCCAAGCTGGCCCTGGCTGGCCAGCAGCAGGCCACCAAGTAAATCATTCAGTACGCCGTCGTCATGGGGTGACGGCATGTTTCACGGTCGGCGCAGGTGCCGGCCGTTCAATGGGGAGTTCACAGTGAAACCGGTCAAAGTAGGCATCTGTGGGTTGGGGACCGTCGGTGGCGGAACCTTCAATGTACTTCAGCGCAACGCCGAGGAGATCGCCCGCCGTGCCGGGCGCGGTATTGAAGTGGCACAGATTGCCATGCGCTCGCAGAACCCGAATTGCCAGATTACCGGTACCCCCATTACCGCTGACGTGTTCGAAGTGGCGAGCAACCCCGAGATCGATATCGTCATCGAACTGATCGGTGGCTACACCATCGCCCGTGACCTGGTGCTCAAGGCTATCGAAAATGGCAAGCACGTGGTCACCGCCAACAAGGCGCTGATCGCCGTGCATGGCAACGAGATCTTCGCCAAGGCCCGCGAGAAGGGCGTCATTGTCGCCTTCGAAGCTGCGGTGGCCGGTGGCATCCCGGTGATCAAGGCGATCCGCGAAGGCCTGTCGGCCAACCGCATCAACTGGCTGGCCGGGATCATCAATGGCACCGGCAACTTCATCCTCACCGAGATGCGCGACAAGGGTCGCGCGTTCCCCGACGTGCTGGCCGAAGCCCAGGCGCTGGGCTATGCCGAAGCCGACCCGACCTTCGACGTGGAAGGCATCGACGCCGCGCACAAGCTGACCATCCTGGCCTCCATCGCCTTTGGTATCCCGCTGCAGTTCGACAAGGCCTACACCGAAGGCATCACCCAGCTGACCACCGCCGACGTCAATTACGCCGAGGCCCTGGGCTATCGCATCAAGCACCTGGGCGTGGCTCGCCGTACCAGCGCCGGCATCGAGCTGCGCGTGCACCCGACGCTGATCCCCAACGATCGCCTGATCGCCAACGTCAATGGCGTGATGAACGCGGTCATGGTCAACGGCGATGCCGCAGGCTCCACCTTGTACTACGGGGCCGGCGCCGGCATGGAGCCGACCGCGTCGTCTGTGGTCGCTGACCTGGTCGACGTGGTCCGCGCCATGACCTCCGACCCGGAGAACCGCGTGCCGCACCTGGCCTTCCAGCCCGACTCGCTGTCGGCCCATCCGATCCTGCCGATCGAAGCTTGTGAAAGCGCCTACTACCTGCGCATCCAGGCCAAGGACCACCCAGGCGTGCTCGCCCAGGTCGCCAGCATCCTCTCGGAACGCGGCATCAACATCGAATCGATCATGCAGAAGGAAGCGGAGGAGCAGGATGGCCTGGTGCCGATGATCCTGCTCACGCATCGGGTGGTCGAGCAGCGTATCGACGATGCCATCGTCGCCCTGGAAGCGCTCCAGGACGTGGTCGGCAAGGTCGTGCGCATCCGCGTCGAACAGCTCAACTAAGCGGCAAGCTTCAAGCTGCAAGCTGCAAGTAAAGGCAGAGCGGTGTTGGGGCTTGAATAGAATACATTCGTGGCAAGGTGAGACGCAGAGCACGAGAGCAACGCCAATCGGCTTTAACTTGTAGCTTGCAGCTCGAAGCTTGCCGCTCAAACCAAAGGTTTGTACCCATGCGCTATATCAGTACCCGCGGCCAGGCTCCGGCCCTGAACTTCGAAGACGTCCTGCTGGCTGGCCTGGCCAGTGATGGCGGCCTGTACGTTCCCGAGAACCTGCCACGCTTCACCCAGGAAGAGATCGCCTCCTGGGCCGGCCTGCCGTACCACGAACTGGCCTTCCGGGTGATGCGCCCGTTCGTCGATGGTTGCATCGCCGACGCCGACTTCAAGAAAATCCTTGAAGAAACCTACGGCAACTTCGCCCATGCCGCCGTGGCGCCCCTGCGCCAGCTCAACGGCAACGAGTGGGTCATGGAGCTGTTCCACGGCCCGACCCTGGCGTTCAAGGATTTCGCCCTGCAACTGCTCGGCCGCCTGCTCGACCACGTACTGGTCAAGCGCGGCGAGCGCGTGGTGATCGTCGGCGCCACCAGCGGTGACACCGGCTCGGCCGCCATCGAAGGTTGCCGCCGTTGCGACAACGTCGACATCTTTATCCTGCACCCGCACCAGCGTGTGTCGGAAGTGCAGCGCCGGCAGATGACCACCATCCTGGGCGACAACATCCACAACATCGCCATCGAGGGTAACTTCGACGACTGCCAGGAGATGGTCAAGGCCAGCTTCGCCGACCAGTCGTTCCTCAAGGGCACTCGCCTGGTGGCGGTCAACTCGATCAACTGGGCGCGGATCATGGCCCAGATCGTCTACTACTTCCATGCAGCCCTGCAGTTGGGTGGCCCGGCCCGTTCGGTGGCGTTCTCGGTACCGACCGGCAACTTCGGCGACATCTTCGCCGGTTACCTGGCACGCAACATGGGCCTGCCGATCAGCCAGCTGGTGGTGGCGACCAACCGCAACGACATCCTGCACCGCTTCATGAGCGGCAACCAGTACGTCAAGGACGCCCTGCACCCGACGCTGTCGCCATCGATGGACATCATGGTCTCGTCCAACTTCGAGCGCCTGCTGTTCGATCTGCACGGCCGCAATGGTGCCGCTGTTGCCGCGTTGATGGACACCTTCAAGCAAGGCGGCGGCTTCAGCGTCGAGGCAGATCGCTGGACCGAAGCCCGCAAGCTCTTCGACTCGCTGGCTGTCACCGACGAGCAGACCTGCGAAACCATCGCCGAGGTGTTCAAGAGCACCGGTGAAGTACTCGACCCGCATACCGCGATCGGCGTCAAGGCCGCCCGCGAGTGCCGTCGCAGCCTGGACACCCCGATGGTGGTGCTGGGTACCGCGCACCCGGTCAAGTTCCCCGAGGCGGTGGAGAAGGCCGGCGTTGGCAAGGCCCTGGAGCTGCCCGCTCACCTCAGCGACCTGTTCAGCCGTGAAGAGCGCTGCACGGTGCTGGCCAATGACCTGAAGACCGTCCAGGCCTTCGTCAGCCAGCACGGTAATCGTGGCAAGCCGCTGTAAGCTTCACCGACTGACAAAAAACCGCCCATTGGGCTAATGCCAGTCAGTTAAGCCAATTGGGGTCGCTCCGCGCCCCTTCGCGGGTAAACCCGCTCCTACAGGATCGCGCAAACGCTGAATCGAGCGCTGTACGTGTAGGAGCGGGTTTACCCGCGAAGGGCTGCAAAGCAGCCCCAATAAGTGCGATGAAGCGCTAACTGGCTGGCATTACCCATTGGGCGGTTTTTTTAGGGACCAGTCCCATGTGCTTTTCAGTCTTTTCCTATATCTAGGAGTCAGCAGCCTGCCTAGAGTGAGCGCCCATCCCAGTTGGCAGCCACAAACAGGAGACGCTCATGCGCAGGCTCCATGTCCTCATCCATCAGGTGCGTCCTTCCCACCAGATCCTCCTGCATCAGGCCTTCAACGCCCTTGGGGTGTTCAATGTACGCCTGCACGATCAGCTCTCCGCCACCAAGGCCAGCCTCGCTCAGGCAGGCCCTCTGGATGTGCTGGTACTAGACCACGGCATGCCGAGGCGTAGCGGGCAGGCGTTGATCGATCATCTTGAACGCGGGCAGGAGCCCCATGCCTTGCTGTTCGTCGGGCAAGCCGATGACAAGGGGCCGGACCTGGCCAGGGAGGCTCGCAGGAGGGGGTTGAAGGTAATCGCCGAAGTGCCCTGGCCTCTGTCGACCCCCGTACTTGACGATGCGTTGAAGCGCTTGAAAGGATCACTCGCGGTGAGACAGGGTAGGTTAGCTGAACTGTAATATTCACCGCGCATGCTCGTCGGGAAGGGCCTGAAATGGAGAACTTTCCGGCAGGTCCGATGGTCAGTTCCTCCATGTCCACCACCCAGCGAGTGATCCGGATGGAAAGAATCTGCAGACTGCTCAACGACGCCCTGACCCCTTACCACGCCTCGCTTGGCGCCCTCGACGCCAGCGGTAATCGCCAACTGACCCTCTATGACGAACAGGGTGCCGAGACGTTGCGGCGTCAGGTGTGCGCGCGACAGTTGGTCGAACAACAGTTGCTGGTCGATCTGGTCGATGGCCTGCACCGCGACCTGCAGATCGCCGAAGGCCGCCTGCAACCTTGTGTGATCGCTGCCTTGCAACATCGTCGGGAGCGCCGGGGAACCTTTGCCTGAGTGTCCCGTCAGAATGATCAAGGGTGGTCTGGTGGTGCTTTGCTCCGGTATTGCCAGGCTACCGCCGCAAGTCCCTGAGGACTTTCGCTTGACCCCGGTCGTCTTCCCCAGCGGCCGGGGTTTCTTTTTGCCTGGCTAGCGCGGCGCCTGATCGTCGAAAAAGTGCCGGGCCTGCTCGAGGTAGTCCGTCTGCAGCTCAGGGTCCAGCCAGCGTGCATAGAGATCCGGTAGCGTGTCGCGTCGCAGTCCGGGCAGCAACTGGTCGACATGGGCGATGGCTTCGCGCCCCAAGGGGGTGTCCGAGCAGCCCACATGGAGGAACTGGTAGCGGTTCACGCCCTGGATCGGGTGAAAGCGGTAATCCTCCAGCGAGCCACCCTGCTGCTGGATCAGGTAGCGCATTTCGGGCCAATAGCCGAGTACCAGTTGCAGGCGCCCCAGTTGCTGCATCTGCAGCAGGCTGGCAGTGGCGTCGTTGCCATAATGGCGGCTGAAGGCGCTGTCGGGCAATTGGCGGAGGATTTCGTCTACCTGGACGCTGTAGCTGCGCTCGGCGACGATGCCCAGCTTGAGCCGGGTCTGGCTCAGCAAGCGTTTGAGGTCGACCTGTTGCTCGTCCAGAAAGGGGGCAAGCAGTGCTTCGTCTTGCCTGCGCACTACCAGCCCGCTGCTCAGCACGCCCAATGAAGCCAGGGAAAAGTGCACGTATTTCTCGCGCTCAGGTGTCCACAACAAGGTGGGGTCGCAGGTGAAGCTCGGTTCCTGGAGCATCTGCAGGCCCCGGGCGCGGTTGACCCGGACAATGCTGTGGTCGTACTCGGGCATCTGCGCAATCAGCATCGGTAACAACTGATCGATCACGCCTTGGCCCTTGGCGGCGCCTTCGAAAATGGTGAAGGGCGGCAGGTCGCGCACCAGCCAGAGCAGGCGCTCCTTGGCCTGGACTGAGGGCCCTGCAAGCAGGGCCAGCATCAGGCAGCATAGCGTGGACAGGCGACCGAGGCGCATGCAGCTGGCAGGTCAGACTGTGCCGGCTTCACGCAGGCGGGCGATGGCCGCCGCGTCGTAGCCCAGGCTGCCGAGTACCGTGGCGGTGTGCTCGCCGAGGGCTGGCCCGACCCACTCGGTGGAGCCGGGCGTGTCGGAGAGTTTGGGCACGATACCGGGCATCTTGAAGGGCTTGCCATCTGGCAGCCGGGCCTGGAGGAACATCTCGCGGGCCAGGTACTGCGGGTCGCTGAACATGTCCTCGGCCGAATAGATGCGGCTGGCCGGCACTTCGGCCGCATTGAGCGTCTGCATCACGTCGTCCAGTGGCAGGCTGTTGGCCCAGCGGTCGATCACCCCGTACAGCTCGTCACGGCGCGCGTCGCGGCCATCGTTGCTGGCCAGCGTGGCGTCGTTGGCCAGTTCGCCACGGCCGATGGCCTGCATGAAGCGCTTGAAGATCGCATCGCCATTCGCGCCGATCTGCACATGGCGGCCGTCCTGCGTGGTGTGGATGGAAGAGGGGGTGATGCCCGGCATGATGTTGCCGGTGCGCTCGCGGATGAAACCGAACACGTCGAATTCCGGGACCATGCTTTCCATCATGGCGAAAATCGCTTCGTACAGCGCCACGTCCACCACCTGGCCCTGGCCGCCATTGACTTCGCGATGACGCAGGGCCATCAGCGCGCCGATCACGCCCCACAGGGCGGCGATCGAGTCGCCGATGGAGATCCCGGTGCGCACCGGTGGGCGATCCTCGAAGCCGGTGATGTAACGCAGCCCGCCCATGGACTCGCCCACGGCGCCGAAGCCTGGCTGGTCTTTCATCGGGCCTGTCTGGCCGAAGCCCGACAGACGTACCATCACCAGGCGCGGGTTGAGCGCATGCAGCACCTCCCAGCCCAGGCCGAGTTTCTCCAGCACGCCGGGGCGGAAGTTCTCGATCAGGATGTCGGCCTCGGCCAGCAGGCGTTTGAGCACCTCGAGGCCTTCGGGGTGTTTGAGGTTTAGCGTCAGTGATTGCTTGTTGCGTGCCTGGACGAACCACCACAGCGACGTGCCCTCGTACAGCTTGCGCCATTTGCGCAGCGGGTCGCCGCCGTCCGGCGACTCCACCTTGATCACTTCGGCGCCGAACTCGGCACAGATGCGCGAGGCGAAGGGGCCGGCGATCAGGGTGCCGAGCTCGATGACTTTCAGGCCGGCGAGAGGTTTGCTGGGCGTGGGCATGGGGCATCCTGACGAATGGGCGTGAGGGCAGGTTGTATCACAGCTCGGCAGCGGCAGGTACTGTCGCGGGGTACAAGAAATGTGTCTGTGCAATCGGTATTTGATGGCCGCAGGGGGAAGGCTTGGGCGATGGCCCTGTGTTGCCTGTGGCGGCCCATTCGCCAGCAACGCTGGCTCCTACAGGTGCCATGCGCCTGCGCACATCTGTAGGAGCCAGCCTTGCTGGCGATGCCCGGCAAAGCCGGGCCAGGAACGTTACGCGCCCCGCTGCCGGCCAGGATCAGTTAGACTGTGTGACTTTTCTCCCCGCAAGAAGCCCATCGCCCATGGCCCAGCCGTCCACCACCTACAAGTTCGAACTGAATCTGACCGACCTCGACCGCGGCGTGTACGAGAGCGTTCGCCAGACCATCGCCCGTCACCCCTCGGAGACCGAAGAGCGCATGGCCGTGCGCCTGCTGGCCTATGCCCTGTGGTACAACGAGCAGTTGTCGTTCGGGCGTGGCCTGTCGGACGTCGACGAAGCGGCATTGTGGGAAAAGAGCCTGGATGACCGCATCCTGCACTGGATCGAAGTCGGCCAGCCCGACGCCGAGCGCCTGACCTGGTGCTCGCGTCGCACCGAGCGTACTAGCTTGCTGGCTTATGGCAGCCTGCGGGTGTGGCAGAACAAGGTGGTCGATGCGGTCAAGGGCCTGAAGAACCTGAGCATCGCTGTGGTACCGCAGGAGGTGCTGGAAACCCTGGCCACCGATATGCCGCGGACCATCAAGTGGGACGTGATGATCAGCGAAGGCACGGTGTTCGTCACCGACGACCGTGGCCAGCACGAAGTGCAGCTCGAGTGGCTGCTCGGCGAGCGCGGCTGACCTGCCCTTTATCTGATTGCCGAAGGCCCCATGCGTATCGAACCCCGTCCCCTGCCGTCGACCCTGCCGTTCCTGGGTAACCTGCCGCCCTTGCTGACCCGCCTGTACGCCGCCCGTGGCGTGGCGTCCGAGGCCGAGCTGGACAAGGGCCTGGCGCGGTTGTTGCCGTTCCAGCGGCTCAAGGGTATCGAGACGGCCGTGGACCTGCTGGTCGAGGCCCTCGACCAGCGCCAGCGAATTCTCATTGTCGGTGACTTCGATGCCGACGGTGCCACCGCCAGTACGGTCGGCGTGTTGGGCCTGCGTCTGCTGGGCGCGGCCCATGTCGACTATCTGGTGCCCAACCGTTTCGAGTATGGCTACGGTCTGACGCCCGAAATCGTCCAGGTCGCGCTGGAGCGTCAGCCGCAGTTGTTGATTACCGTGGATAACGGCATTTCCAGTGTCGACGGTGTGGCGGCCGCCAAGACTGCTGGGTTGAAGGTACTGGTCACCGACCACCACTTGCCTGGCGAACAGTTGCCGGATGCTGATGCCATCGTCAACCCGAACCAGCCCGGCTGTGAGTTCCCGAGCAAGTCGCTGGCAGGCGTCGGGGTGATCTTCTATGTGCTGATGGCCCTGCGCGCACGTCTGCGCAGCCTCGGGCACTACGAAACGCAGGCTCAGCCGAATATCGGCGAACTGCTCGACCTGGTTGCCCTGGGCAGTGTCGCCGACGTTGTGCCGCTGGATGCCAACAACCGCATCCTGGTGCACCAGGGGCTCGAGCGTATCCGCGCCGGCCGTGCGCGGCCTGGGCTCAAGGCCATTCTCGAAGTGGCCCGGCGTGACCATCGGCGTATCACCTCCACCGACCTGGGGTTCATTCTAGGGCCCCGGCTCAATGCAGCCGGCCGGTTGGATGACATGAGCCTCGGCATTGAATGCCTGCTGTGCGATGACGCCGGGCTGGCACTGGATATGGCTCAGGAGCTGGATGGCCTGAACCAGGACCGCAAGTCCATCGAGCAGGGCATGCAGCGCGAGGCGCTGGCCCAGCTCAAGGATCTGCCGGTGGAGTCCATGCCCTATGGGCTTTGCCTGTTCGACGCTGACTGGCACCAGGGGGTGATCGGGATTCTGGCGTCGCGCCTGAAGGAGCGTTACCACCGCCCGACCATCGCCTTTGCCGATGCGGGGGAGGGGATGCTCAAAGGCTCGGCGCGGTCGGTGGCGGGCTTCCACATTCGCGATGCGCTGGATGCGGTGGCGGCGCGATATCCGTCGTTGATCAGCAAGTTTGGCGGGCATGCCATGGCGGCTGGCTTGTCGCTGCCTGCCGATAACTTCCCGGCATTTGCCGAGGCCTTCGATGCGGAGGTCCGGCGGCAGTTGCGTGAAGAGGACCTGACAGGGCGGCTGTTGTCGGATGGCTCGTTGGCGGTCGAGGAGTTTCACCTGGAGCTGGCGCGGGCTTTGCGCAATGCCGGGCCATGGGGGCAGCACTTCCCTGAGCCGTTGTTCCATGGGGTGTTTCAGCTGGTCTCGCAGCGGGTCGTGGGAGAGCGGCATCTCAAGGTTGTGCTCAAGAGCGAGTGTGGGGCGGTGACGCTGGATGGGATTGCCTTTGGGGTGGACCGGGAGGTTTGGCCGAATCCTACCGTGCGGTGGGTGGAGTTGGCCTACAAGCTGGATGTGAATGAGTTTCGGGGGAATGAGAGTGTGCAGTTGATGATTGCGCATATGGAAGCGCGGTGATTTTCTGTTGGTTGGTTAGTTGGTTGTTCTGGCGTATGTGAGATATCC
>NZ_JAMSHW010000024.1:0-67834 GCF_023757525.1 Pseudomonas sp. MWU13-3659
GGCATCGGTCCGCGATAAGTTGCTGAAGCAGTCGAGTCGGCCACCTGCTTCGGCGGACAGTGCTGCCCCGAGCCGGCGCCAGGACTCCACTCAGGAGCCACGCCAGGAGCGCCGCGAGCGCGGCGGTAAGAAGCGGGAAAAGGTACTGAAGAACGACATCAGCCAGCTGACCGAAGTGGACTTCCTGGATAAGTTCACTTCCAGGATGTTCAACTACCAGCTGGAGCTGTTCGAGGCCAAGAAGAACCCGCTGACGGCGCGAATCCGCAACATCCTCAAGTCGCGGCAGATCGGCCTAACCTACTACTTCGCCGCCGAGGCCTTCATGGACGCCGTGCTGACGGGGGACAACCAGATCTTCCTGTCCGCCAGCCGTGCCCAGTCCGAAGTGTTCCGCAGCTACATCGTGGAGTTTGCCAGCAAGTGGTTCGACATCGATCTGACCGGCAACCCGATCAAGCTCAGCAAGGACGGCAAGCCCTGGGCGGAACTGCGCTTCCTGTCCACCAACGCCAACACCGCGCAGAGTTACCACGGGCACCTGTACGTGGACGAAATCTTCTGGATTCCGCGCTTCGACAAGATCCAGACAGTAGCCAGCGGCATGGCCTCCCATGCGAAGTGGCGGCAGACGTATTTCTCGACCCCCAGCGCAGTCACCCATGAGGCCTATCCGTTCTGGACGGGCGAGACCTTCCGTAACGACAAGCGGGCCAAGAAAGCCGGCGCCTGGCCCAGCGATGCCGAGATCCACGCCGGTACGCTCTGCCCGGATGGTCAATGGCGCAAGGTCATCACTCTGGAAGACGCCATCGCCGGCGGCTGCAACCTGTTCGATATCGATCGGCTGCGTCTGGAGAACGACGAAGAGCGCTTCCAGCAGCTGTTCATGTGCAAGTTCATCGATAGCACGCAGTCGGCGTTTGCGCTGGCCGACCTGGAGCGCTGCTACTCCGACCTCGGTCTATGGGAGGACTACAAGCCCAACGAAGCCCGACCGTTTGGCGATGCCCCTGTGTGGCTGGGCTACGACCCAAGCCGAACCCGAGACGATGCGACCTGTGTGGTGGTGGCGCCGCCGGCGGAGCAGGGCGGCAAATTCAGGATCCTGGAGAAGCACAGCTGGCGGGGCCAGTCGTTCACCTACCAGGCCAACCAGGTCAAGTTGCTGACCGAACGTTTCAACGTCCAGCACATCGGCATCGACACCACCGGGGTGGGCATCGGTGTGTTCGACCTGGTGCACGACTTCTACCCACGGGCCACGCAAATTCACTACAGCCTGGAGACGAAAACCACGCTGGTCCTCAAGGCTCAGGACGTGGTTCGTGCGGCGCGGATCGAGTGGGACGCCGGTTGGACCGACATTGCCCAGGCCTTCCTGACCATCAAGCGCGGCACCACTGGCGGCGGGCAGATCACATTCAGCGCCTCCCGGACCGACGCCACCGGCCACGCCGACATCGCTTGGGCGGTGATGCACGCCCTGCACAACGAACCCTTGAACACCAACAAGCGGCGCCGTAGCCGCTACCTGATGAGCACAACCCATGCCCAATCGACGCAGAAAAACCCGGCCCACCCAGCAGAGCGCGGCACAGCGAACCAGGGTGTTCACGTTCGGCGAGCCGGAACAGGTGCTTACCGCCAACATGGGCGAGTACCTGGGCGTGTTCCCCACCGACGACGGGCGCTTGTACAAGCCGCCGGTGTCGCGGGCTGGCCTGGCAAGGCTGCTGCGTGCCAACGCGCACCACGGCGCCATCCCCAAGTTCAAGCGCAACCTGCTGCTGCGTGAGTTCATCCCCTCGGCGGGCTGCAGCACTCACACCATGGGCTGCGCGGCGATGGACTACATGGTGTTCGGAGAAGCCTTCTTCCTGGTGCACTTCAACTTCGCGGACCAGGCCCTGGAGCTGGAGCACCTACCGGCGCTCAACATGCGGGTAAAGGTGGATGGCGGCTTCGTTATGCTGTTGCCGCACAGCAAGGAAGAGGAATTCGACCAGGACGAGATCATCCACATCAAGGACTACGACGTAGAGCAGAACATTTACGGAGTACCGGACTACCTGGGCGGGCTCCAGGCGCTGCTGCTCAACGAG
The DNA here is from genome assembly GCF_023757525.1 of Pseudomonas sp. MWU13-3659. NCBI lineage: Bacteria > Pseudomonadati > Pseudomonadota > Gammaproteobacteria > Pseudomonadales > Pseudomonadaceae > Pseudomonas > Pseudomonas sp. MWU13-3659. The sequence continues at coordinate 2,106 of NZ_JAMSHW010000024.1, forward strand.
GCGGCGACCCTGTTCCGCCGGCGCTACTACAGCAACGGTGCTCACGCGGGCTACATCTTCTATACCAACGACCCCAACCTGTCCGAGGAGGACGAAGACAACCTGCAGGCGCAGATCAGCGCGAGTAAGGGGGTAGGTAACTTCCGGTCAATGTTCGTCAATATTCCGGGGGGGCAAGAAAACGCGATCAAGATAATCCCCGTGGGAGACTTCCAAGCGCGGGACGAGCTGGAGAAGGTGAAGAACATCACCAGGAACGACATTATCGCGGCCTGGCGGATGAACCCGGCGTTGGCTGGCATCATTCCAGAAAACTCTGGCGGGTTTGGTGATATCGAGAAGATCGACCGTGTATACACCAACAATGAAATCAGACCGATCTGCCAGCTGTTCAACCAGGTGAATGATCTATTGCGTGAGGATCGTCGTATAAGTTGGCGAGATCCTGCGCCGGTAACGCAATGAACCCATAGGCTTAGAGGCGATGGGCACTAGTTTGTGGCAGAATAGTGCCCAATCAGGAACCGGGGTGGTGTATGCGAGTTTATTGCAGGGAGTGCGGCGGGAAGTGCCGGATCTCTTCCAGGAACGATATCTCTAAGGAGTTCGTTTCCCTCTATTGCGACTGTCAGAATTGTGGTCACCGTTTTGTTTCACACCTGACGTTCTCCCACACGTTGCGACCTTCCGAGCAGATGATGGATCGCCTGGTGCTTGACCGCCTCAGCAGCATGAGCAGAACCCGGCAGCAGGAGATCTTTCAGCAGCTCGGGGTCAACGATGCGCGGTAGCTTTTGAAGCGAGTTTCAATGTCTGTGAAGTCCCTCATCAAATCCGACGACAACTGAATAAGCCCAACCCTACCCCGTGGTGAAAGTTCAGAAGTATGAACGTCGGTGAGCAAGGCCAGCATGTTGCCGTGGCTTTCGATGTCGTCGGCCAGCTCAGTAAGGCAGGGCGCTGGGTGTGTCATGGCGTAACTCCGTTTTGCATGATGGCACATGGCTAATATTTTGTGATCCAAAGTTGTGGTCGTCAAGTATTTTAAAGGTATTGAAATTCCACGGAAATTGTGGGATTTGGTTTCTTGATAGGGCGGCCTGTGGATATCAATTTATATCTATAGATAACTGTGGATATCTTTGCATGGAATTGAAAAAAATGGGCGCCGAAGCGCCCATTTAGATATCCTTTAGATATCCTTTAGGTATCCCTCTAACTTGTACTTTAGTGAGTTGATTCTCACGACTCCGAACCTTCGGTCGCCTACATCGTTCTCAAAGTTGACCACTAGCATGTCGGAGGGCAGTGGGATCATCACGGTGCCATCACCAGGATCGTGGTAGAGGCGCTGGGTGGCTTGCATCAGAAAGAAGTCACCCGGCAGGGCCAGCTGTCGCCGCGCTTCGTCCACCTCAATATCCGTCACCGCCACCAGGTTGCCGTCGATCAGCATCATGCGGCCCCCTTTAACTGCACCTGCGATTCCAGCTCCTCGATCCGCCGCTGCAGGATGCCGATCATGCGCGCCTGTTCATCGTTGAGCTGGTCGGTCACGGCGGAGCGCTTGAGCCTGTAGGTAATCTCGCCGTTCACCGACCGCTCATTGGTCCGGGCCAGGTCGGCAATCTCGGTCGTGACCGCGTCAGGTAGATAGATGGTGATCGAACCCGTCTGGTTCTCGGTGTCTTCAGCGTCGATCGACTTGGCGAGGCGCGCCACGATCTCTGAATTCATGCTGCGCAGGCGGGCACGGGCCACCCCGGCAAGGCGCTCCCGCATGCCGTCTGGCAGACGGATTACGAATTTGTCAGCGGTGCGGGAGTTGGTAAATGTAATCGTCATCGTTGCTTGCTCCTTCAGATCTGAGTGGGACGTGGCGTTGCAGCCAGTAGTTGGTGAACCAGGGCGGCGTCCTGGACGGACAGGTCGCCTTGCAGGCATGCCGCGTCGGTCACTCTTTCCAGCTGGCTCCGGGCTTCGCGGGTCTTCATGACCAGGAAGCCAATCAAGGCGCCGCCGACAACAGCGGTCGCCTGCAGGTGGCGCGGCGTTGTGGTAGCCTTCGAACCGCTGCTGCTTGGGGTGGATGCTTTCAAGGGTGTTTCTCCTTCTCGTAGTGGCTGGTGCCTGGAGTTGCTGCTCCTAGGCACCGTTCATTTCCGACCTAGCCCTGCAGGGCTGGATCGAATCTCGCGCCGATGCCGTGGATGCGCTCGTATACCTCCTGGCGGTGCACATCGACGGTGTCAGGCGCGGTGACGCCAATGCGCACCTGGTTGCCCTTGACGGCCAGTACCGTGACTTCAATGTCGTCATCGATGCGGATGGTTTCGCCGATACGGCGGGTCAGAATCAGCATGTTCATTTCCTTCTGGGTTGGTTCTGTTCTGTGAAAAGTGCGGTGGCTGTGAACACGGCCCGCAGCTCGCTCCGTACTTCGAAAATCCCAAGATCGGTGCCGTCCACGTCGACCAGGTGGACCAGGCTTCGGTCGGCTGGCACTTCTTCCTGGCGTTGACGCCAGTAGTCGCTGGCTACCAGCTCCGCCAGGTCCTCCGCTCGGGCTTTCTCCAGGTAGACCGAGGGCAGCGGTAGTGCGCAGGGGGCACCGTTGACCAGGTAGCGGACGATCATTCCCCGACGACCTCCGGCGCCCAGCGCTCCATCAGTTGCTGCCAAATCTGGCTACCGCCCTGGATGCGTTCGTGCACCTCCAGGTCGGGGGTGTAGTCCATCATCAGCACCTTCAAGCAGTCTTCGAACAGCGGCAGGTCCAGGCCGCGCAGAGCGCTGAGTTCAAAGGGGAAGTCCTCGCCGTTGTAGACCCCCAGCAGGAAGCGGCCCAGGACGCGGCTCTGGCCGCTGTCACGCAATGCAATCGGTACCAAACGATTGAGCGCTTGGGTGCCTGCGACGCGGATAGCTGGCACCTGCGCTTGGTGGGCTTTGGCGGCAGCCAGCGCCGTGGCAATTGTGTGTAGTCCTTTACTCATTGAACTGTCCCCCTTGGTTGGTCTGCGTGCATCGTTGTTTCTCCTTGCGTTGCTGTTGAAAAGAGTTTGTGTGGTCCCGCCTTACGTCCGGAACATCCGGAACATTGATAAGGCCAATTTCTAGACCCCTTGAACTACGGGGCCTAGCGCTGCATTCCGTTGTTCCGGTAGTACCAGAACATTCCAGAACAGGTGGTTTCTCGAAAAGCGCTGTAGGCCCCGTCGTTACTGGGCTGCAGCCATGTTCCGGTTAAAGTCCTGGCCGGAACATTGTCGGAACATGGCGGAACGGAATTTGTTCTGGCCTGTTCCGGTAAGTTCTGGTGCTACCGGAACACGTTGGCCACTCCCAACTACCTGTATTTATTGATATTTCTTTATCTATTTACTAAATGTTCTGGATATTCCGGATAGAACAGGGGACTTCGCACAAATACCCCATCCCCCACGGATCACCCCCAGCCCAGGTTGACCCCGTACGTTTCAAGCCCCTCAACGTTTGCTGAAGAACCAGAGGTTCAGGGAGCGCTTCTCGATGCGGGAACGCGCTTTGCGGATCTCGATGAACTTGTGCGTGGTGCTGCTGTAAAGGGCGCGGCGCAGCTGAACATCGGGAATGACTTCCTGGCCTGCCATCTTGCAACGCTGCTGGAAGTGCTCGATGTTGATGGCGATCAGGCCTTTGTCGATGCTGTGGTTCAGCGTCTCCCGGGTTTCCTCACGCTCGCCGTCGCCGTCGATGGTCGTCACCACGTCCTCGTTGAGGTAGTGGTAGATCTGCCAGAACTTCGCGGCAGTTGGATCTTCTGACTTACACCGTTGTTGCCGATCGATAGCGCGGGACTCGATATGGGCTGCAAGCTGGGCCAGGTCGTGGCTGCTCCAATCGGGGAAGAACATTTGTGTGGCGTAAGCCGCTGCCAGCACCTGGGCATGGGACTGGTAGATCCGCATTTCACTAATGGCCGGGTTCTCCATCAGCTTGCGTTCGTAACGCGGGAAGGCTTCGAAGTACCGATCTAGCCAGACCTTTTCGTTGGACAAGCAGCGGCGCAGGTAGCCGCCGAGCTGTGTCGCCCGCATCGCCTTGAGGCGATCGGCTTTTGGCTTGAGCGCCAGGCTGTGGCCGTCCTTTGTGAAGTGGAAGTGCACGATCCGCGACAGTGTCGCCTCGTCACCGGTGACGCTCGCGTTCTGAGCTATGGCCAGCGCCCCGCGCCAAAGGTCTACCCGTTTCTCGTTACCGGTCGTCTTTGCGCCTGTTACACGCAACTGAGCGTGATAGTCGAACATCGGTTTCACGTCGTCCCAGGTGAACTGGATCGTTACGGTGCGGCCCTGGGCGTCGATATAGGTCCGATCGGACTCAATCAATACCAGCGGCAGGTTGCTGACTTCTGCGAATGAACGGAGCAGACCCACGGCACTCGCTCCCGATCCGCTTGGTTTGATGCCCTCGGTGTTCTCCCGCCCCAGCAGGCGCCAGAGAAAGCGCAGCAGCATCGATTTGCCAGAGCCAGGTTCGCCGCTCAGTTCCAGGAAGCCGAACGACGCCTGCTGGCTGGCGATCTGCTGCACGAACAAGGAGGCGGTCCACCAGGCCAGTGCACTGAGCCCATTCATCCCGGTAACGTCCAGGAAGTCACGGAACCAGGACGGGTCGAACTCCTCGCCGCGTTCGAACTTGACGGTGGCCAGTGCAGTCTTGATCCCCCGGCCCTTTACCTCGATGAAGCCGTGGTTGTTCACCTGCAGCTCGCGACCGCCCTGAAACCCGAAGTCGGGAAAGCAGTACGTGCCGGTGTCTTCGTCGTACCCCAAGAAGGGGAGGCTGCGCACGGTCCGTACTGGGCGATACTCGTCGTTCAGCCACTTGGCCTTGAGCCAGGCCAGTTCCCGGGTGCCGCCTTCGAAGTTGCCGCCAGGCGTGAAGTCCAGCATGCCCTTTACGAAGCCACGAGGATCTGCGATCGATCCAGAGGACAGGGCCGCCTGGCAATTGCGGGTTTGGTCAGGGAAGGCAAAACTGAAGTGGTAGCGCTGCTCGCCGGTGATGACATCCTTCTCCAGATAGTCGAGATCCGGCACGCAGTTGGATACCTGTTCCACCCGCGACGCGCCGTAGAAGATATCGCGGTTGCCCTCCAATTTCTGATCGTCCAGGGCTTTGGTCAGCTCGGCCTGGTTAACTCGAACAGAGAACAACTGGTTGTTGAACTCGACCAGGTAGAAGCCAGCAGGCTTGCGCAGGTACACCAGGTAAGCGAGCTTGCGCGCGCTTTCAGCGGTGAACAGACGACCGCGGTAGCACGCATCCTCGATGAAGACCTGGTCGAGCTTGCCGTCTCGGTAGACATCGTCCCAGTCGAGTTTTCCTGCCAGCGCGACCCAGCCGATTTCCTTCCTCGAACGCAGCTCCTTGAGGTGCTTGCGGATGTAGGTTCGCCCCGCCTTGTCATCGTCCAGGGCGATCACCCAGGTAACGAGCTTGCCATCGTTGGCCTCGACAATGTCCCAGGGAAAGTTCACGCAACTGATAGCGGCGATTGCCTTGAAACCGGCTAGGTGGAGCGCGATCGCATGGAAGATCCCTTCAACGATGTAAACCCGGTCGTGCTTCTCGATCGTCTGGCCTGGTGGCACCCAGCCGGCGTTCGTGTAGCGCATGCCAGACTTAATGCCCGCCTTCTGGTCCTCATTGCCAGCAATGGCCCGCGCATCAATGATGCGCTCCCAGTAGCCGTCGCAGAGCGGGAAACGGACGGTGTCTGCCCATACGCCGGACGGTTTCATTTGTCGGCGGCCCTGGGTGTACCAATCCTTCATTTTGCTAATGTCGAACCCACGAGCACGGCTCAGGTAGGCATCGGCCGTGGCGGTGGGGTTGTCCGGCGTCGATGGGAAGCGTTCGCTGAGGTTCTCGAACAGGTGCTGGTAGCGATCGCGTGTCCGTTCCTCATACCCGCAGTTGTTCAGCCTGTTGCACTTGAGCTGATACGGCTTCTCTTTCTTGACGAACACAGAGCGTTTACCGCAACTCGGGCACACACCCTTGTTCAGGTATTCCTTCGTCTCGTCCTTGGCCTGGAAGCCCAATTCCGGATCGTGCTCGATGGCGGGGATAACGTCTTCGAGATAGATGCGGTCGAAATGCTCTGGAGTCATACGTGCAGTCATTTCGGAACCCTTAACGCTTACCAGCTTTGCGAACGCGCTCTGCTTGGTCGGCAGCTTCCATGGCCAGGTGCACCAGGTTGATCAGAACCGCCGACTTCGAGCCCTCGGCCTTTGGACGAATGATGTAACGGCCCAGCTCGATCTCACGGCGTACTGCGGAATCCGACTGTCCCGAGCGCTTGGCGTACTCGCCCACGGTGACATAGGGCGTGTCGATAACTATCTGCATTCTGCTAACCTCTCGCGAATATTGGGGATCAAAGTTCCCGATCTGGAACCATGATGGTTCCAATTCTGGAACCTGTCAAGAGAGGAGCAGCACATGGATATGCCGGCGAAAATGAAGGCGATTCGGTCTAGGGAAGGGCTAACGCAGGGTGAGTTCTGTCAGTTGCTGGGCTTCAGCTTAAGCACCTGGAAGAAGTACGAAGCGGGGATCACGGAGGTGGCACTGGCACCGTTCCTGGTCGTGGCCAACCACGAACGCTTCACCAAGTACGCGCTATGGATGACCACTGGCAGGACGGCGGTCGAGATCGGCCAGGTGAGCCCGGTGTAGGCCATGGCTATCAAAAAACTGGAGTCAGGTGTGTGGCTGGTCGACTGTCGCCCAGAGGGGAGGGACGGCCCGCGTTTCCGTAAACGGGTCAAGTCGAAGAACGAAGCGACGCACCTGGAGCGGCGGGTGATGGGGGATGGGTCACGCGGGGAGTTCGAAGCTCCTTCGAAGCGAGACGATCGGACGCTCTCCGAGCTGGTGAAGCTTTGGCACAAGTTGCATGGCCAGAATCTGAAGACGGGCGATGAGCGTCTGCAGCTGCTCCTGGCCATGGCCGAGCGGATGGGAGACCCCAAGGCCCACAGCTTCAGTTCCTCACACTTTGCCACCTACCGTGCCGAGCGGGCCGAAGGAAAGCACACCAGGGCTACACCTGGTCGTGGGTTCAGCAAAGCCGAGGGGAAGGGCAAGCCCATCAGCGCGAACATGCTGAACCATGAACTGGCCTACCTGCGTGCTGTGTTCAACGAGCTGGCCAGGCTGGGGGAGTGGGTTGGGGAAAACCCGCTGGCGACGGTGCGCAAGCTCAAGTTTGACGAGGCGGAGATGGCTTACCTTGAGGCCGACGAAATCCTGCCTCTGCTCGATGCGCTGTCTGCAGAAGACTCCGATGCTGGCTTGATTGCCGAGGTTTGCTTAGCCACTGGGGCGCGCTGGGGCGAGGCTGAAGTGCTGCTGCCGCGCCAGGTGCGAAATGGCCTTATCCAGTACCTCAAGACCAAGTCGAGCAAGAACAGGTCGGTTCCGATCACTGCCGATTTCGAAAAACGCCTGCAGGCGGCACTGCCATTCCGTCCTGGATACAACATCTTTCGGAAGGTGGTGGACCAGCTGCAGCTCGATCTACCTGATGGCCAGCTAACGCACGTTCTGCGCCACACCTTCGCGAGCCACTACATGCGCAACGGCGGGGACATACTGACCCTGCAGCGAGTGTTAGGCCACGCCACATTGGCCATGACCCAGAAGTATGCCCACTTCAGCCCGGGTCACCTGGCCGACGTGGTCAATCTCAACCCCTTGGCGGGTGCGCGTGGACACATTGTGGACACTTCCACAGCTTGTGAAGAGTGAACAGCGTGGAAATTCATAGGGTCCAGATACGACAAAGCCGCGTAATACGCGGCTTCAAGGTTGGTGGGCCCACACGGACTCGAACCGTGGACCAAAGGATTATGAGTCCTCTGCTCTAACCAACTGAGCTATAGGCCCTCAGCAGGAAGGCCGGATTATAACGAGGGTTTCGATACCGTGCCATCCGAAAGATCTGATAGTGCTATACGAAGAAAGGTAGCGGCGAATTCCGCGGGTGGCAGGGGCAGGCTGACGATGTAGCCCTGGATCTGCTCGCAACCCTCGGCGGCAAGGAAGCGTTGCTGGGCCTGGTTCTCCACCCCCTCGGCGATGATCGTCAGTTGCATGCTGCGCCCCAAGGCGATGATGGCGCGGGCGATGGCGGCGTCGTGGGGGTCGTCCGGCAGGCCGCGGATGAACGACTGGTCGATCTTGAGAATGTCCAGCGGCAGGCGTTTGAGGTAACTGAGCGAAGAATAGCCGGTGCCGAAATCGTCGATGGCCAGCTGTACGCCCAGGTGCTTGAGCTGGTGCAGCACGCTCAGGGCTTCCTCGGCCTGGCTCATGATGAAGTTCTCGGTGATCTCCAGTTGCAGGTCACCCGCCTTGAGCTGGTAGCTCTTGAGCAGTTGTTCGATGCGCTTGGCCAGGCTGGGCTGGCGTAACTGCGCGCCGGCGAGGTTGATCGAAAGCGGGCCGAAGGCCTGGTAGGTTTTTTTCCAGGCGTGCATCTGCCGGCAGGCCTGCTCCAGCACCCAGTCCCCCAGCTGGAGAATGGTGCCGTTTTCTTCGGCGAGGTGGATGAACTGCTCGGGCGGCACCTCGCCGAAGGTGGGGTGGGTCCAGCGGATCAGGGCTTCGGCGCCGACCAGGCTCTGGGTCTTGAGGCTGAACTTGGGCTGGTAGCACATGCTCAGTTCGTTGCGTTCGATCGCGCGACGCAGTTCGTGCTCGAGGGCGATGCGTTCGCTGGCCTGGGCGGTAAGGTCGCGGGTGTAGGTCTCGACACGGTTGCGGCCCTTGGCCTTGGAGCGGTACATGGCGGCGTCAGCGTTGCGGATCAGCGTGGCGACGTCGCTGCCGTCCTGTGGATAAAGACTGATGCCGATGCTGGCGCTGGTGAAGAACTCGTGTTCACCGGCCTGGAACGGGGCGTGGAAACAGGCCAGCAGCTTGTTGGCGATGGCGCTGGCGTCGCTGGGCTTGTGCAGGCCGGGCAGGAGGATAATGAACTCGTCGCCGCCCAGGCGGGCCACAGTGTCGACATCGCGCACCTGTTCCTTCAGGCGCTGGGCGATGCCTTTGAGCAGCAGGTCGCCAACCGGATGGCCGAGGCTGTCGTTGATGTGCTTGAAGCGGTCCAGGTCGAGGAACAGCACGGCGCCCTGGCGGTTGGAGACCTGCGCGCAGGTGAGGGCTGACTGCAGGCGGTTTTCAAAAAGTGCGCGATTGGGCAAGCCGGTCAGCGGGTCGTGGTGGGCCTGGTAGTCGAGCTTGGCCTGGGCATGCTTGAGGCTGGAGATATCGGCGAACACGGCCACAAAGTGCGTGGTTTCGCGCTCGCTGTTGCGCACGGCGCTGATGGTCAGCCAGCCGGGGTAGAGCTCGCCGTTCTTGCGTTTGTTGTAGATCTCGCCTTGCCAGTGGCCCTCGGCGGTCAGCTGGTGCCACATGGCGGCGTAGAAGGCGCTGTCATGCTGGCCGGAGGCGAGCAGGCGCGGGGTCTGGCCAAGGGCTTCGATCTCGCTGTAGCCGGTGATCTCGCTGAAGGCGCGGTTTACCGCGCTGATGCGTTGGTCGGTGTCGGTGATCAATACGCCTTCGGCGGTGTTCTCGAACACGGTGGCGGCCAGTTGCAGTTTTTCCTGCATCAGGTGGCGTTCGGTGATGTCGCGGGCAATGGTCAGCATGCAGTCGACACCGCCGATCGGCAGGGGGCGGGCAGACAGTTCGCACAGGCGGATCTGCCCGTCGCTGCGGCGGATATGGCAGCTGAAATCGCGCACGAATCCATCGCGGTTGAGCTGTTCGACCAGGCGCTGGCGCTCGTTGAGGTCGACCCAGATGCCCAGGTCGAGGGATGTCTGGTCGACGGTCGTGCTGATGTCGTAGCCGGTCAGGCGGCAGAAGCCTTCGTTGACCTCCAGCAGCAGGCCATCCTTCTGGCGTGACAGCAGCAGCCCGTCAGGCGAGGCGTGGAACGCCTTGGCAAACTTTTCTTCGGATATTTGCAGCTGCTGCTGGGTTTCCTTGAGCTGGTTGATGTCGCGTACCGCCACCACCAGGGCTTTGGTGCCGTCCAGCTCGAAGGTCTCGGCGGAGACAAGGCCGGTGAACAATTGGCCGTTACTGCGCCGGAAGGTCATTTCCAGGTTGCGGATACCGCCCTGGTGCAGGCGTTCGAGCAGAAGTGGACCGGTGCCGGCCACGCCCCACAGGCCAAGCTCGGTGGCCGTGCGGCCTAGTACTTGTGCGGGGCCCAGGCCGATCTGCTCCTCGAACGCTTCGTTGACCTCCATCAGGCAGCCGTCACTGTGGCGTGCAATGAGCAGGATGTCGGGGCACTGCTGGAACACCGAGGCGAACTTCTGTTCCGACAGGCGCAGGGCATCCTCGGTGTGCTTGGTTTCGCTGATGTCGATCATCAGGCCGCGCATCAGGGGTTTGTGGCCATGCTCGATCATGCTGACGATGTTGCGCACCCACAGGGAATGGCCATCGGCGCGGATCACCCGATAGTCGAGGCTGTGATCGCGCCCGGCCGCGGTTTCGCTGTCGCAGTAGGCCTGGGCCCAGAGCGCGTCCTCCGGGTGCAGGATGCTGCGCCAGAACCCGGGCTGGAGCCATTCGCCCAGAGGGTAGCCGAGCAGGTCCTCGGCATGGGGCGAGACGTAGCTGTAGGTGAAGTCATTGGCGTCGGCCTCCCAGGCAATCGCCGACAGGCTCTCGACCAGGCCGCGGTAGTGGTACTCGCTACTGCGCAGTTCCTGCTCCAGGGCGATGCGCCGGGAGATCTCCGAGCTGAGCCGGCGGTTGATGCGGATCACCACGGCGAGGATAGCCACCAGCAACAGGACGCCCGGCAGGCCGTAGAGCAGCATGTCGTGCCAGAACGTGCGCTGGTCGATGACATTGCCCACCCAGCGTTGCTGGATATGGCTGACCTCGCTGCTGCTCATGTCGGCCATGACCTTGTCGAGGATACCGATGAAAATCTTCTGTTCTTGTGGTGCGGCCATGGCCAACTGATAGCGGTAAGGCGTCTCGCCACTGACGTAGAGGCCGTCGAGCTTGAGCTGGCGCAGGCTCCAGATGCTCGAGGCGAGGTCGCCGACCACCGCGTCCACTGCATCCGTGGCCAGGGCCTGGAGTGTGGAACTGACGTTGGGCATGGCGACCAGGTTCAGGTCCGGATGGTGGGTACGCAGCAATTCATGGGGGGCGTAGTTCTCCACCACGGCGATCTTCAAGCCATAGAGATCTTCCAGGTTGCGCGGTTGAGCGCCGCCCTTGTGGGCGAGAATGACGATCGGGAAGTCCAGGTAGGGACGGGTGAATGCCAGGTAGGCCTGGCGTTCCGGGGTGGACATGATCCCTGGCAACAGGTCGATGCGGCCCGTGCGGGCCTGCGCAAGCACCTCGGTCCAGCTGCTGGGCTCGATGGGCTTGAGCTTGATGCCAAGACGGTCCTGGATCAAGGCGATGTAATCGGCGGCCAATCCCTGGTAGCGGCCTTCCTGGTCGCGAAATTCGAATGGCGGCCATGAAGCGTCGACGCCCAGGCGCAGCTGCGGGTGAGCGCTGAGCCAGGCTTGTTCCTCGTCAGTCAGGGTGAGCGCGCCGGCCGTTGTGTTCCAAGCGAGCAGGAGCAGCAACAGAAGGGCCGGCATCAAGGGCATAGCGGCCTCTCGATCAGGGGGTCTGACTCGAGTGTAGACGGGCATCTGGCCAGCGGCGTGGCGCCGTTCACGACCATTTGTCACATAAGAAAAACCCCGGCCTGGGCCGGGGTTCGTCTTTACTCGTCGAGGAAGGAGCGCAGATGCTCGCTTCGCGTCGGGTGGCGCAGCTTGCGCAGCGCCTTGGCTTCGATCTGACGGATCCGCTCGCGGGTCACGTCGAACTGCTTGCCGACTTCTTCAAGCGTGTGGTCGGTGTTCATGTCGATGCCAAAACGCATGCGCAGCACCTTGGCTTCGCGCGCGGTCAGGCCCGAGAGCACGTCGCGGGTCGCTTCCTTGAGGCTTTCGACCGTGGCCACGTCGATCGGGGACTGCATGGTGGAGTCCTCGATGAAATCGCCCAGGTGCGAGTCTTCGTCGTCACCGATCGGCGTTTCCATGGAGATCGGCTCCTTGGCGATCTTCAATACCTTGCGGATCTTGTCCTCAGGCATCTCCATGCGTTCGCCAAGCTCTTCCGGGGTCGGTTCACGGCCCATTTCCTGCAGCATCTGGCGGGAAATTCGGTTGAGCTTGTTGATCGTCTCAATCATGTGCACCGGAATACGGATGGTGCGCGCCTGGTCGGCGATCGAGCGGGTGATCGCCTGGCGGATCCACCAGGTGGCGTAGGTCGAGAACTTGTAGCCGCGACGGTATTCGAACTTGTCCACCGCCTTCATCAGGCCGATGTTGCCTTCCTGGATCAGGTCGAGGAACTGCAGGCCGCGGTTGGTGTACTTCTTCGCAATGGAGATCACCAGACGCAGGTTCGCCTCGACCATTTCCTTCTTGGCGCGGCGGGCCTTGGCCTCGCCGATGGACATGCGACGGTTGATTTCCTTGATTTCGGCGACAGTCAGGCCGGTTTCGGTCTCGAGGTCGATCAGCTTTTGCTGGCAGGCGACGATCGCGGCGTCTTTCTCACCCAGGGCGGCAGCCCATTTGGTGTTGCGCTTGGCCAGGTCGCCGGACCAGGTCTGGTCAGTCTCGTTGCTCGGGAACAGGCGCAGGAAGTCGGCGCGCGGCATGCGGGCGTCACGCACGCACAGCTGCATGATGGCGCGCTCTTGCTGGCGCAGGCGGTCGAGGGCGCTGCGCACGCGCTCAACCAGTGCGTCGAACTGCTTTGGCACCAACTTGATCGGCATGAACAGGTCAGCGAGGGCCTGCATGGCGCTAATGCTTTCGGCGTGAGTGCGGCCGTGCTTCTTCAGCACCTTGAGGGTGATGACCAGCTGATCGTTGACGGCACCAAAACGCTGTGCGGCAACGACTGGGTCCGGACCGCTTTCGGCCTCTTCCTCGTCATCACTGCTTTCGGCGTTTTCGTCGTCGTCGTCTTCTTCTTCCTTCGCGGCGGCGGCCTTGGCACCTGGGATCGGTACTTCTTCGGTCGGCGCGGCGATATTGTCGTCAGGGTCGATGTAACCGCTGAGGACGTCGGACAGACGGCCGCCTTCGGCGGTGACGCGGTCGTATTCGCTGATGATGTAGTCGACGGTGCCCGGGAAGTGAGCGATGGCGCCCATGACTTCACGGATGCCTTCCTCGATGCGCTTGGCGATTTCGATCTCGCCTTCGCGGGTCAGCAGCTCGACGGTACCCATTTCACGCATGTACATGCGCACCGGGTCGGTCGTGCGGCCGATATCGGTCTCAACGGCCGCCAACGCGGCGGCGGCCTCTTCGGCTGCGGCTTCGTCGGTGTCGGCTTCCGCCAACAACAGGGCATCCGCATCCGGAGCACTCTCGAATACGTTGATCCCCATGTCGTTGATCATGCGGATGATGTCTTCCACCTGCTCCGGATCTGAAATATCCTCTGGCAGGTGGTCGTTGACCTCCGCGTAAGTCAGGTAGCCCTGCTCACGACCGCGGGTGATCAACTCTTTGATACGAGACTGCTGTTGCGCTTTTCCGGACATAACACCCTATCCACTGAAGGTCTTGGCGGGCAAAAAACAAGCCGAGGATTATACCCGAGCATGGACCTCACGCGCCAGATGAGGTCGGGTTTTGTGCGGGAACATTGCGGCGGAGCAAGTCGCGAAGCTTCGAAGTTTCGTCCTCGTCCAAGCCTGTTAGACGTGACTTGCTGATCAAATGTTCCAGGCTGCGCTCGCGCTGGCGAGCGGACAAGCTAGTTATAGTGTCGAAAAACTGTTGTTCAAGGTTGTCGGCATCGATCAACCATTCCTTTTCCGCCAGGGCCCGCAGTAGGCGGCCTTGCTCGGTCCCGTGCCAGCGTGCGATCAACTGCATAGAGCTTAGCTTAGGATTCTTCTGCGCGGCTTCGATCAGGGCCACCAGCAGTTGGCTGTACAGTTGCTTCTCGTCGGCGAAGTGGCCGGCGTCCTCGACCTTGCCGGCCAGCAACGGGTGATGCAGCAGGGTGCGCAGAGCGGACAAGGTTGGTGGCTCCACCGGCGCCGGCACCCGGGGTGGCGCTTCGCGCTGGCCATCGCGCTGCCAAGGCTTGCCGCCTTTCTTGTCCCACGGCTTGCCATCCCACTGTTTCTTGCCGCCGCCCTTGTTTGGTGTCCAGGGGCGTTGCTCCTGCTGCGCCGGAGCGTAGTCGGGCTGGTGCTGGTCGCCAAAGTCCGGCGTATAGCTGGCCATGGCGTCGTAGTCGTAGCCGGGATCATAATCCGGCACGCTGGGAGCGGGCGCGCTCTGGGCCAGTTGTTCCATCTGCTGCGGATCGAGCCCGGTAATTTCCTTCAGGCGGTTGCGCATCAACTGGCGCAGGTTCGCGCCCGGCACCTGCTCGATCAGTGGCGTGGCCAATGTGGCCATGTGCGCCTTGCCTTCCAGCGAGCGGGGATCTGCCTCGTTGCTCAACTGCTCGAAGAAATAGTCTGCCAACGACTGGGCATGCTGGTTGATGCGAGCCTGGAAGGCGTCGGTGCCTTCTGCGCGGACCAGGCTGTCCGGGTCTTCGCCCTCGGGCAGGAACAGGAAGCGCGCGCGGCGACCGTCCTGCAGGCTCGACAGGGTCGACTCCAGGGCACGCCAGGCGGCCTTGCGGCCGGCTTGGTCGCCATCGAAGCAGAACAGCACGCTGGGCACAACGCGGAACAGGCGCTTGAGGTGTTCCTCGCTGGTGGCTGTGCCGAGCGTGGCCACGGCGTTGCGCAAGCCCTGCTGGGCGAGGGCGATCACGTCCATGTAGCCCTCGACCACGATGATCTCGTCGAGGTTGCGGTTGTGCTTGCGTGCTTCGTACAGGCCGTATAGTTCCTGGCCTTTGTGGAATACCGGGGTTTCCGGTGAGTTCAGGTACTTGGGCTTGTCGTCGCCCAGCACCCGGCCGCCGAAGGCGATGACCCGGCCGCGGCTGTCGCGGATGGGGAACATCACTCGGTCGCGGAAGCGGTCATAGCGTTTGCCGCTTTCTGCGTTCTCGATCAGCAAGCCAGCGTCGATCATCACTTTCTGTTGAAGCGTGTCGGCGCCTAGGTGCTTGAGCAGGTTGTCCCAGCCCGGAGGAGCGAAGCCCAGGCCGAAGTCGCGGGCGATCTCGCCGGACAAGCCGCGACCCTTCAGGTACTCCACTGCCGCCTTGCGGGTGGGGTGGTTGCGCAGGGCCTGGCGGTAGAACTCTGCGGCTGCCTCGAGCAGCGGGTACAGCGGCGAATCGGTCGGCTGGCGCGGCTTCTGCCCGCGGCGGCCTTCCTCGCGCGGTACCTCCATGCCCGCTGCGCGCGCCAGTTCCTCGACCGCCTGGGGGAAATCCAGGTTGTCGTGGTCCATGACAAAGCCAAGCGCGTTACCGCCGGCGCCACAGCCGAAGCAGTAGTAGAACTGCTTATCGGGGCTGACGGTGAAGGAGGGGCTCTTTTCCTTGTGGAACGGGCAGCAGGCGGAGAGGTTTTTGCCAGTCTTCTTCAGCTGGACGCGCGAACTCACCACATCGACGATGTCGGTGCGGTTGAGAAGGTCATCGATGAAGCTCTGGGGAATCAGCCCGGCCATGGCAGTCTCGTCATCTGGCAACTGGCAAGTCTAAACGCTTGTGCGCGGGTTTGGCGTGGGGTGTCGCAGGAAGAGGTGTTGTGCTCGTCACCAGCCCGGAAAGGGCTCGTCAGAGAGGACGTGCACGCCTGGCCAAAGACCAGTTCTGACGTGTTGAGGCAGGTTGCCCATGGCTTGTGCCGGGGCGCCCAAGGCGCATGGCCAAGGGTTTGAAGCGACCGCTGCCATCAGCCCGGCACGAGGCCGGGCGGGGCAGAAGCTTTGCGTAGAACGCCTGTATTAGTACAGACGAACGGCGCGGCGCTGTTCGCGCTGAACCTTCTTGGCGTGACGCTTAACAGCGGCAGCAGCTTTGCGCTTACGCTCGGCAGTCGGCTTCTCGTAAAACTCGCGGCTACGAACTTCAGCCAGTACACCGGCTTTTTCGCAGGAGCGCTTGAAACGACGCAGAGCTACGTCGAAGGGTTCGTTCTCTTTAACTTTGACGGCTGGCATCCAGGGCTACCTTAATTCATTACCGGGGTAGACGTGCTCCTGGCAAAACATAAGGTGTGCTGGAGAACGTCGGTTTTCAAGGGTTGCGGATGTTAACCCTTAGCTGGCAGGAATGCAAAGCCTCTGATCGAAAACCGCTGGTCGGCACAAGGTGTGGGGACTATCATGCGCGCCTTCGAATTCAGCCTCCACAAGGCACGGACCCATGCTAGTACTGGGATTGGAAACATCCTGCGACGAAACTGGCGTCGCATTATACGACAGTGAACGCGGCCTGCTGGCCGACGCGCTGTTCAGCCAGATCGACCTGCACCGCGTCTATGGCGGTGTAGTCCCCGAGCTCGCCTCGCGCGACCACGTCAAGCGCATGTTGCCGCTGATCCGCCAGGTGCTGCAAGAAGCCGGCTGCGTCGCCACCGAGATCGACGCCATCGCCTACACCGCGGGTCCTGGCCTGGTTGGCGCACTACTGGTGGGTGCGTCTTGCGCCCAGGCGCTGGCGTTCGCCTGGGATATTCCAGCGATCGGTGTGCACCATATGGAAGGCCATCTGCTGGCGCCGATGCTCGAGGAGCAGCCACCGGAATTTCCGTTCGTCGCTTTGTTGGTCTCGGGTGGCCATACGCAGTTGGTTCGGGTCGATGGTATCGGCCAATACGAGCTACTGGGCGAGAGCCTGGATGACGCCGCTGGCGAGGCCTTCGACAAGACCGCCAAGCTGATCGGTCTCAACTACCCAGGTGGCCCGGAGATCGCGCGCCTGGCCGAGCAGGGTACGCCGGGGCGTTTCGTTTTCCCGCGGCCGATGACCGATAGGCCTGGCCTGCAATTCAGCTTCAGTGGCCTGAAGACGTTCGCCCTGAACACCTGGCAGCAATGCCGCGACGTCGGGGACGACAACGAGCAAACCCGTTGCGACGTGTCCCTGGCGTTCCAGCAGGCGGTGGTGGAGACTCTGACCATCAAGTGCAAGCGCGCCCTCAAGCAGACCGGCCTCAAGCGCCTGGTCATCGCCGGTGGCGTAAGTGCCAACAAGGCCCTGCGCGCGTCCCTCGAGGACATGCTGGCCGGCATCAAGGGCAACGTCTATTACGCGCGCCCGCGCTTCTGTACCGACAATGGCGCGATGATCGCCTATGCGGGCTGCCAGCGTTTGCTGGCCGGTCAGCAGCAGGACCTGGCGATCAGTGTGCAGGCGCGCTGGCCGATGGAACAGTTGCCACCCGTGTGAGATGGGTCAGGGGGCGGGCGTCAGAAGTGGCGTTCGCGCCCGGCGAACAGGTCGCGCAGGTTGCTGCGATGTCGCCATACGATCATCAGGGTGAGCACCGTCATCGGCAGCAAGGCCTCGGGCTCGCGCCAGGCCAGCAATGGCAGGGTGAGTGGCGTGGCGATCAGGGCGGCCAGCGAGCTGGTGCGGGTCAGGTAGAAGGTCAGCAGCCAGGCGCCGATGGCCAGTAACGCGGCCGGGAAGTACAGGGCCATGAGCATGCCGGCTGCCGTGGCGACGCCCTTGCCGCCCTGGAAGCGGAAGTAGACTGGGAACAGATGACCGAGTACCGCGCAGATGCCCACCCAGGCCTGCTCCTGCGGGTCGAGGCCAGCCAGGCGTGCCAACAGCACGGGCAACATGCCCTTGCACAGGTCGCCGAGCAGCGTCAGGATCGCCAGCTTGCGCCCTGCCAGGCGTAGCATGTTGGTTGCGCCGGCGTTGCCCGAGCCACTGGAACGCGGGTCCGGGCTGCCCGTGAGGCGGCTCAGGACGATGGCGAAGGACAGAGAGCCGAGCAGGTAGGCAAGCAGCGCCAGTGACCAAAACATGCTAACTATTCCGGGCGAGGACGCCCTGATTCTAACGGCGCCCGTCGCCCTTGTCGTGCTGTGGAGAGAAGTGCTTGGACAGAGTGTTCATCGAAGGCCTGGAAGTCGATACCGTCATCGGTGCCTATGACTGGGAGCGGGATATTCGCCAGTGCCTGCGCCTGGACCTGAGTTTCGCCTGGGATAACCGTCCGGCCGCCGCGGGTGACGACCTTTCACTGGCACTCGACTACGCTAGCGTTTCGGCGCGTATCCAGGCCTTTGCCGAGCAGGCGCGCTTCGAACTGGTGGAGACCTTCGCCGAGCGCCTGGTGGCGGTGCTGATGGACGAGTTCAAGATCCCTTGGGTGCGCCTGAAGCTGACCAAGCCGGGCGCGGTACCGGCGGCCCGTGGCGGCGTTGGCGTGGAGATCGAGCGCGGATGTCTCTGAGCACGGTTTACCTGGGGGTGGGCAGTAACATCGACCGCGAACGGCATTTGTGCGCGGGGCTCGATGCGCTGGCGGGCATTCTCAGTGACATGCACTGTTCAGCGGTGTTCGAAAGCCAGGCCGTGGGCATCAAGAGCGGGCCCTTCTACAACCTGGTGGTGCGTGGGCAGACCGATCTGCCGCTGCTGGAGCTCGATCGTCGTCTCAAGTTCATCGAAGCGGACAATGGCCGCTATGCGCCGGACCGCAAGGGCCTGCCGCTGGATATCGATGTGTTGATGTACGACGACCTGCATGGCACGTTCAACGGGCTTGTGCTGCCTCGGGCGGAAATCCTGAAGAACGCCTTTGTGCTGTGGCCACTGTCGCTGTTGGCGCCGGAGCTGGTGCACCCGGGCGCGGGCAAGCCCATGGGGCAGTTGTGGCGTGAGGCGAGCATCGAGCAGGTGTTGGCGCCAGTGCCGTTCGAATGGCGGGGTTTGCAACTGACCCGGATCTGATCCGAAGTGGTTCGCCGGCAAGCCGGCTCCTACACGGTCAGGTAGGAGCCGGCTTGCCGGCGAACAGTTCAGAGGGTTTTGTAAGCCTGTAGCGCGCTGAGCCGCGCTGCCTTGAGCGCTCCACCCAGAGCCTGCCCCGTCAACCCACTGTCCAGCAACGGCTTCACATCCACCGCCTTGGCTGCCGTTGCCGCACCTCGCAGGTACTCGGCCTGTGGATAATCCTGGCCTTCGCGCAAGGCATCCATCCTGCACGCCTCAATGAATTCCTCGAAGCGTTGCGGGCGTCGGTATACGTCAAATTTCTGCAGCAGTTCCAGCAGCACTTCCGGGGCCAGATCCATGGCGCGGTGCCCTTGCTCATGGAATTCACCCACCAGCATCGCCAGTTCCTGGCACTCGCGGGGTGCCTTGAAACGTTGGTTGACTGCCTTGATCTGCTTCTCCCCAAGTGCAAGCAGAAGGCAGGCCCAGCGCACAGCCAGCGGCTGCTGGTGTTCTGCGGCTTGTTGCAACACAGCGAGCGTATGAGCGCCCTGGCCGGCCTCGCCTTCGAACAGGGCGTCGACCTCAGGCATCAACTCCTTGAGTGCGCCGCAAGCGCGCAGCACTTCGATGAAGACCTGGGGCTGCTCCTCCATCAAGGCGCGCTCGATCTCCTTCCAGCTGCGCTCCGCGGTCAATGCCTGCAACTCGCCCGATCCAGCGATCTGGCGCATCAGTTCCAGGGTTTCATCGGCCACGCGAAAACCCAGCGACGCATAACGGGCGGCGAAACGTGCCACGCGCAGGACACGCAGTGGATCTTCGGCGAACGCAGGGGAAACATGGCGAAGAATGCGCTGATCGAGATCGACCTTGCCGTGGTAGGGGTCGTACAGGTTGCCGTGCTCGTCCTCGGCCATCGCGTTGATGGTCAGGTCGCGGCGGATCAGGTCTTCTTCCAGGGTCACATCCGGACTGGCATGGAAGGTGAACCCGCCATAACCGCGCCCACTCTTGCGCTCGGTGCGGGCCAGGGCGTACTCCTCACCGGTTTTGGGGTGAAGGAACACCGGGAAATCAGCGCCCACCGGGCGAAAGCCCTGAGCCTGCATCTGTTCGACCGTGGCACCGACCACCAGCCAATCGACGTCGCTGACCGGGCGGCCGAGCAAGCGGTCGCGCACGGCGCCGCCAACCTTGTAGATCTGCATATGAAACCTCCATGAGTGCCGACAGGATACCGTGTCGGCACGCATGGAGGAGGGTCAGAGGTGATGAACCACGGCCAGGTCCATGCGTCCGTATTCACCGGCCTCGCCATGCTCGCTGCGGGGCGGCATGTGGTGGGTCTTCATGACCTGGTCGCCTTGCACGGTTTCCAGGTGGATGTCGAAGCCCCACAGGCGGTGCAGGTGCTTGAGCACTTCGTCGGTGGAGTCGCCCAGTGGTTTGCGGTTGTGTTGCTGGTGGCGCAGGGTCAGGGAGCGGTCGCCACGACGGTCGATGCTCCAGATCTGCACGTTGGGCTCGCGGTTGCCCAGGTTGTACTGGGCGGCCAGCTGTTCGCGGATGGTCCGGTAGCCCTCTTCGTCGTGGATCGCCGGTACCAGCAGATCGTCGCGCTGGTCGTCGTCGAGGATGCTGAACAACTTGAGGTCGCGGATCACCTTCGGTGAGAGGTACTGAAGGATGAAGCTCTCGTCCTTGAAGCTGCTCATGGCGAACTTGATGGTGGACAGCCAGTCGCTGCCGGCGATCTCCGGGAACCAGCGGCGATCTTCCTCAGTCGGGTGCTCGCACATGCGACGGATGTCGGTATACATCGCAAAGCCCAGGGCATAGGGGTTGATGCCGCTGTAGTACGGGCTGTCGAAGCCGGGTTGGAACACCACGCTGGTATGCGACTGGAGGAACTCCATCATGAAGCCTTCGGTGATCAACCCCTCGTCGTAGAGGTCGTTCATCAGCGTGTAGTGCCAGAACGTTGCCCAGCCTTCGTTCATCACCTGGGTCTGGCGCTGCGGGTAGAAATACTGGGCGATCTTGCGCACGATGCGCACGACTTCGCGCTGCCAGGGTTCGAGCAACGGGGCGTGTTTCTCGATGAAGTAAAGGATGTTTTCCTGCGGCTCGGCCGGGAAGCGCGCGTCATCTTTTTCGCTGCCTTTCTCCGCGCCTTTGGGGATGGTGCGCCAAAGATCGTTGATCTGCCGTTGCAGGTGTTCCTCGCGTTCTTTCTGGCGGCGCCGCTCCTCTTCCGCAGAGATGGGGTAGGGGCGTTTATAGCGGTCCACGCCGTAATTCATCAGGGCGTGGCAGGAGTCGATCAGGTCTTCCACGGCGTCGATACCGTGGCGCTCCTCGCATTGGGCGATGTACTGCTTGGCGAACACCAGGTAATCGATGATCGAACTGGCATCAGTCCAGGTGCGGAACAGGTAGTTGCCCTTGAAGAAGCTGTTGTGGCCGTAGCAGGCATGGGCGATCACCAGTGCCTGCATGCACATGGTGTTCTCTTCCATCAGGTAGGCGATGCACGGGTCGGAGTTGATCACGATCTCGTAGGCCAGGCCCATCTGCCCACGGCTGTAGGACTTCTCGGTGCTGAGGAACTGCTTGCCATACGACCAGTGGTGATACCCCAGGGGCATGCCCACGGAGGCATAGGCATCCATCATCTGTTCGGCGGTGATGACTTCGATCTGGTTCGGGTAGGTGTCCAGCGCATAGCGCGCGGCCAGGCGGCTGATCTCGCGGTCGTAGGTCTGGATCAGTTCGAACGTCCACTCCGAACCGACGGAAATGGGTTGGCGTCTCTGTTCTCTGGCGCTCATGTGGCTAACCTGCGCTGGAAGAGTTCACGGAAGACCGGGTAGATATCGCCGGCCGATACCAACTGCTGCTGGGCGAAAGTGTCCGGATAGGCTTCGCCTATGCGCTCGTACTCGTACCACAGCGCCTGGTGTTCGCGTGGAGTGATCTCGACATAAGTGTAGTACTGCACGTGCGGCATGATCTGGTTGGCGAGGATGTCGCGGCAGATCGGCGAGTCGTCATTCCAGTTGTCGCCATCCGAGGCCTGGGCGGCGTAGATGTTCCAGTCACTGGCCGGGTAACGTTCGGCCATGATCTCCTGCATCATTTTCAGCGCGCTGGAAACGATGGTGCCGCCGGTCTCGCGGGAGTAGAAGAATTCTTCTTCGTCCACTTCACGGGCACTGGTGTGGTGCCGGATGAACACCACCTCGATGCGGTCGTAGTTCCGCTTGAGGAACAGGTACAGCAAGATGAAGAAGCGCTTGGCGATGTCCTTGGTGGCCTGGGTCATGGAGCCGGAAACATCCATCAGGCAGAACATCACCGCCTTGGAGCTGGGGTTGGGTTGCTTGATCAGCAGGTTGTACTTGAGGTCGAAGGTGTCGAGGAACGGCAGGCGGTTGATGCGCGCCTTGAGGCGTTCGATCTCGATCTCGGTTTCCTGGATGTCGGTGAAGTTGTCCGGCTCTTCGACTTTCAGCCGGTCCAGCTCCTTCTGCGCTTCCCGCAACAAGGCGCGGCTGCTGCCGGTCAGCGCGATGCGCCGGGCATGGGCCGAGCGCAGGGTGCGCACGATGTTGATGCGCGAGGGATTGCCTTCGTTGGCGATACCGGCGCGTACGGTCTTGAAGGTGTCGGTCCCGGTCAGGTGGCGCTTGACCAGGTTGGGGAGTTCGAGGTCCTCGAACATGAACTCGAGGAACTCCTCCTGGGTGATCTGGAAGACAAAGTCGTCCATGCCCTCGCCGGAGTTGCCGGCCTTGCCGCGCCCGCCACCGCCGCCGCCACCCTGAGGGCGGGCAATGTGTTCGCCGGCGGTGAATTCCTTGTTGCCGGGGTGAACGATGGTCTGCTTGCCGCCACGACCATGGTGCAGCACCGGCTCATCGATATCGCGACCCGGGATGCTGATCTGTTCGCCATGCTCCATGTCCATGATAGAGCGGCGACTCACGGCCTCTTCGACGGCTTTCTTGATGTGCTCGCGGTACCGCCGCAGAAAGCGCTGGCGGTTGACCGTGCTCTTGTTCTTGCCGTTCAGGCGTCGGTCGATTACGTAGCTCATGGGCCCTCCGGTGACTGGATGCAGCTGCAAGCCTCAAGCTTCAAGCTGCAAGAAAGAGCAGCCACCGCCGCGGCAAGCTGCAGCGTCCACCTTGACGGCGGCGCTGAACAGCTTGCAGCTTGCGGCTTGACGCTTGCCGCGTTATTGCGATTTCCTGACCCGCAGGTACCATTCCGACAGCAGGCGCACCTGTTTGTCGGTGTAGCCACGCTCCACCATCCGGGTGACGAAGTCGTTGTGCTTCTGTTGATCTTCTTTGCTGGCCTTGGCGTTGAAGCTGATGACGGGCAGCAGGTCCTCGGTGTTGGAGAACATTTTTTTCTCGATCACCACCCGCAGTTTCTCGTAGCTGAGCCAGCTTGGGTTCTTGCCATTGTTGTTGGCCCGGGCGCGCAACACGAAGTTGACGATCTCGTTGCGGAAGTCCTTCGGATTGCTGATGCCGGCCGGTTTCTCGATTTTCTCCAGCTCTTCGTTGAGGGCGATGCGGTTGAGGATCTCGCCGGTTTCCGGGTCGCGGTATTCCTGGTCCTGGATCCAGAAGTCGGCGTACAGCACGTAGCGGTCGAAGATGTTCTGGCCGTATTCGCTGTAGGACTCGAGGTAGGCAGTCTGGATTTCCTTGCCGATGAACTCGATGTAGCGCGGTGCCAGGTACTCCTTCAGGTAACGCAGGTAGCGCTCGCGCACCTCGGCCGGGAACTGCTCCTGCTCGATCTGCTGTTCCAGCACATAGAGCAGGTGCACCGGGTTGGCCGCAATTTCGTGTGGATCGAAGTTGAACACCTTGGACAGGATCTTGAACGCAAAACGCGTCGACAGGCCGTTCATGCCCTCGTCGACACCGGCTGAGTCGCGGTATTCCTGGATCGACTTGGCCTTGGGGTCGGTGTCTTTCAGGTTCTCGCCATCGTAGACACGCATCTTCGAGTAGATGTTGGAGTTTTCCGGTTCCTTCAGGCGCGAGAGCACGGTGAACTGGGCCAGCATCTTGAGGGTGTCGGGCGCGCAGTGGGCCTTGGCCAGCGAGCTGTTGACCAGCAACTTGTCGTAGATCTTGATCTCGTCGCTGACCCGCAGGCAGTACGGGACCTTGACGATGTAGATCCGGTCGATGAACGCTTCGTTGTTCTTGTTGTTGCGGAACGTGTGCCACTCCGACTCGTTGGAGTGGGCCAGCAGGATGCCGGTGTAGGGGATGGCTCCCAAGCCTTCGGTGCTGTTGTAGTTGCCCTCCTGCGTGGCAGTGAGCAGCGGGTGCAGGACCTTGATCGGTGCCTTGAACATCTCGACGAATTCCATCAGGCCCTGGTTGGCCCGGCACAGCGCGCCCGAGTAACTGTAAGCGTCGGCATCGTTCTGTGGAAATTCCTCGAGCTTGCGGATATCCACCTTGCCCACCAGGGCTGAAATATCCTGGTTGTTCTCGTCGCCCGGTTCGGTCTTGGCGATGGCAACCTGGTTGAGGATAGAGGGGTAGAGCTTGACCACCTTGAACTGGCTGATATCACCGCCAAACTCCGCCAGGCGCTTGGTGGCCCAGGGCGACATGATGGTGTTCAGATAACGTCGCGGTATCCCAAAATCTTCTTCCAGGATGGCGCCGTCCTCAGTGGCGTTGAACAGCCCCAAGGGCGATTCGAACACCGGCGAGCCCTTGATAGCGTAGAACGGAACTTTTTCCATCAACTGCTTGAGTTTTTCGGCCAGCGACGATTTACCGCCGCCCACCGGGCCCAGCAGGTAGAGGATCTGTTTCTTTTCTTCCAGGCCCTGAGCGGCATGACGGAAGTAGGAGACGATCTGGTCGATGCATTCTTCCATCCCGTGGAAGTCGGCAAAGGTTGGATATCGACGGATCACCTTGTTGGAAAAGATCCGCGACAGCCTGGAGTTGCTGGAGGTGTCGATCAGCTCGGGTTCACCGATGGCCATCAACAGCCGCTCGGCCGCCGAGGCATAGGCACTGCGATCTTGCTTGCACAGTTCGAGGTACTCCTGCAGGGAGAGTTCTTCCTGCCGAGTAGATTCGAAACGCTGTTGGAAGTGGCTAAAAATGCTCATGACGTCACCTCGCTCGATACGTTGAGACGACGCCGGATCAGTCAGCTGATGCTGGCATGCAACCGGGCTTGCCGATTGCTGTATACCCCCCAGAACACCTTGAAACGCTACCGATGACCCGCACGCCGGTGTACCGGCTCTCCCCTTTTTTTGGATGGCCTGGGCTTAAGGATAGTTGGTTATACGCAAGGTCAAGGGCGGGGAGCCAAGAAGACGCCTACGACCGTTCGTCAGGTCTGGCGCGAGCCCGCACGGAGCGCGGGCTGCAGGAAAAATGAAAAAAAGTTATTCGGCGCTGCCCTGGGCCGTCTCGCCTGGGTAGGTGCTGCGCCACAGCTCGAAGCCACCGTCGATGCTGTAGACGTTGGAGAAGCCCTGGCCGACGAGGTAGGCGGCGGCGCTCTGGCTGGAATTGCCGTGGTAGCAGACAACCAGTGTAGGCGCGTCGAGGTCGGCGTTGCGGATGAAGTCGGCCACCGAGTGGTTGTCCAGATGAGTGGCGCCGGTGATGTGGCCGGCGGCATAGGCTTGCGGGTCGCGGATGTCGACCACGACCGCACCCTCGGCACGCAGGGCGAGGGCTTGCTCGGGGCTGATACGCTTGAATTCGCTCATGGGTGCGGTTCCTTCAGGGCTGATCGTTATTGAGTGCTGCGGGGCGAGGGGTGCCCTCGCGGGTGCAGTCGCAGCGGTGATATTCGCCACTGTCGACGTTGTACAGGGTCATCGCGCCACCCCAGACGCAACCGGTGTCCAGGGCAATCACGCCCGGTACGTCGACGCGGCCTTCGAGGGCGGCCCAGTGGCCGAAGATGATCTTCACGTGCCGCGAGCGGCGGTCCGGGTGGTCGAACCAGGGCTTGTAGCCCTTGGGCGCGCTCTCCAGCCCTTCCTTGCTCTTGAGGTCGAGCTTTCCGGCGGCGGTGCAGAAGCGCATGCGGGTGAAGTAGTTGGTGATCACTCGCAGGCGTTCGACGCCGGCCAGGTCCTTGCTCCACTTGTTGGGTTCGTTGCCGTACATGCCATCCAGGTACAGCTTGAGCCGGCTATCGTCGCGCAGCACTTCCTCGACTTCGGCAGCCAGTTCCAAAGCCTTGCCCAGCGTCCACTGCGGTGGGATGCCGGCATGGACCATGGCAATGCCGCGTGGCTCGTCGTAGTGCAGCAGCTTCTGCCGACGCAGCCAGTCGAACAGTTGGTCGGCGTCCGGGGCCTCGATGATTTCGCGCAGGGTGTCGCTTTTCTTCAGCCGTTCGACGTTGTGCCAGGCGGCCAGCAGGTGCAGGTCGTGGTTGCCCAGCACGCAGACCAGCGAATCACGAATCGAATAGAGGTAGCGCAGGGTTTCGAGCGACTCCGGGCCGCGGTTGACCAGGTCGCCTACCAGCCACAGGCGGTCGACCGCAGGGTTGAAGCGCACGCGTTCGAGCAGGCACTTGAGTGGCTGCAGGCAACCTTGCAGGTCGCCGACCGCGTAGGTGGCCATCAGTGCAGTGCTCCGGGCACGGCCAGGCGGAACGGTGCGATGGTGGCGTCGAAGCGCTTACCGTCCTCGGCGAACATCTGGTAGCTGCCCTGCATGGTGCCGACGCGGGTGCTGATCACCGCGCCGCTGCTGTAGGTGTGGCTCTGGCCGGGCTCAATCAGCGGTTGCTGGCCGATCACGCCCGCGCCGCGGACTTCCTCGACTTCGCCATCGCCGTTGGTGATCAGCCAGTGCCGGGACATCAGCTTGGCTTTCACCGTGCCGTTGTTCTGCACGGTGATGGTATAGGCGAAGGCGAAACGGTCGTTCTCGGGGTCGGATTGATCTTTGAGGTA
Source organism: Pseudomonas sp. MWU13-3659 (assembly GCF_023757525.1). Taxonomy (NCBI): domain Bacteria; kingdom Pseudomonadati; phylum Pseudomonadota; class Gammaproteobacteria; order Pseudomonadales; family Pseudomonadaceae; genus Pseudomonas; species Pseudomonas sp. MWU13-3659. The sequence continues at coordinate 29,050 of NZ_JAMSHW010000024.1, forward strand.
GCGGGTCACGACGCTGACGTCGATCTGGTAGCGGGGGTCGGACATGCAAGGGCCTTGGGCGAACTGACGCAATAATGCAGTCTAGGCCATTGGCGGGGGGGAGGGCCAGCGGTGCAGGGGGCTACGGGCCCCGTTCGCCGGCAAGCCTGCTCCTACATTAGCCTGTAGGAGCCGGCTTGCCGGCGAACAGTAGGCGATTAGCCCTGCTGTTCGGCCAGCTTGTCGGCCAGGCGCACGAATGCGGCCAGGTCCAGCTGCTCGGGGCGCAGGCTGCCATCGACGCCGGCAGCCTCGATGGCCTGGCTGTCGAGCAGGCCCTTGAGCGTGTTGCGCAGGGTCTTGCGGCGCTGGTTGAAGGCTTCGCGTACCACGCGCTCGAGCAGCAGCGGGTCCTTGGCCGGGTGCGGCAGCACCTCGTGGGGGACCAGGCGCACGATGGCCGAGTCCACTTTCGGTGGTGGGTTGAACGCACCGGGGCCTACGTTGAACAGGTGCTCCACGCGGCAGTGGTACTGGACCATGATCGACAGGCGACCCCAGTCCCCACCACCCGGGCCTGCGGCCATGCGCTCGACCACTTCCTTCTGCAGCATGAAGTGCATGTCGCGGATCAGGTTGGCGTGGGCCAGCAGGTGGAAGATCAGCGGTGTCGAGATGTTGTAGGGCAAGTTGCCCACCACCTTGAGGCTGTACTCCGGCACGCCCAGCTGGTTGAAGTCGAACTTCAGGGCGTCGCCCTGGTGCAGGCGGAAATTGCCGCGCCCGGCGAACTTGTGTTGCAGGATCGGCACCAGGTCCTTGTCCAGCTCCACCACGTCCAGCTGTGCGCCGCTGCCCAGCAGGCCTTCGGTGAGCGCGCCCTGGCCAGGGCCGATTTCCAGCAGGTGTTCGCCGGCCTTGGCGTTGATCGCCCGCAGGATGCGGTCGATGATTCCGGCGTCATGCAGGAAGTTCTGGCCGAAGCGCTTGCGCGCCCGGTGTTGGTAGTGCTCGTTCATGGTCGGTTCTCGGCCATCTGGTAGGCGGTTTCCAGGGCGACGCGCAGGCTGCCGGTGTCGATCCGGCCGCTGCCGGCCAGGTCCAGGGCAGTGCCGTGGTCGACCGACGTGCGGATGATCGGCAGGCCCAGCGTCACGTTGACCGCGGCGCCGAAGCCCTTGTACTTGAGTACGGGCAGGCCCTGGTCGTGGTACATCGCCAGCACCGCGTCGCAGTGCTCCAGATATTTGGGGGTAAACAGGGTATCGGCCGGCAGTGGTCCGCGCAGGTCCATGCCTTCCTGGCGCAGGCGCTCCAGGGCGGGCTCGATGATATCGATTTCTTCGCGGCCAAGGTGGCCGCCTTCCCCGGCGTGCGGATTGAGCCCGCAGACCAGGATGCGTGGGTTGTCGATGCCGAACTTGTCGCGCATGTCCGCATGCAGGATGCGGGTGACGCGCTCGAGGCGTTCGGGGGTGATGGCATCGGCGATGTCGCGCAGGGGCAGGTGAGTGGTCACCAGTGCCACGCGCAGGCCTCGTGTCGCCAGCATCATGACCACTTGCGCGGTATGGGTGAGGTCGGCGAGGAACTCGGTGTGCCCGGAGAAGGCGATACCGCTCTCGTTGATCACGCCCTTGTGTACCGGGGCGGTGATCATGCCGGCGAAATCACCGTTGAGGCAGCCTTGGCCGGCGCGGGTGAGGGTCTCCAGGACGAAGGCAGCGTTGGCCTTGTCCAGTTGCCCGGCCACCACTGGCTTGGCCAGGGGAGTGTCCCAGACGTACAGGCTTCCGGCGGGGGCCGGGTGATCCGGGAAACTGCCAGGCGTGACTGGGCGCAGGTCGACGGCCAGCCCCAGCTGCGTGGCCCGCTCGACGAGCAGGTCACGGCTGGAGATGGCGATCAGAGGATGGGGCTGGGCCTCGGCGGCGAGCAGCAGGCACAGGTCGGGGCCTATGCCGGCTGGTTCACCGGGTGTAACGGCGAAGCGCAGGGGCTTCACTGGCCGGCCTGGTCGGCGCCAGGCAGCTTGATTTCAACGTAGGCTTCGTCACGGATCTGGCGCAGCCAGGTCTGCAGCTCTTCGTCGTACTTGCGGTTGCGCAGAACGTTCATGGCCTGCTGCTCGCGTGCCTGAGCAGTGCTGTCGGTGGCGCGGCGGCCCATCACTTCAAGCACGTGCCAGCCGTACTGGGTACGGAACGGGCGGGTGACTTCGCCTTGCTGGGCGTTGGCCATCTGCTCGCGGAACTCCGGCACCAGGCTGTTCGGGTCGACCCAGTTGAGGTCGCCACCGTTGAGCGCCGAACCCGGGTCTTCCGAGAAACTCTTCGCCAGTTCGCCGAAGTCTTCACCGTTCTTGATCCGGTCGTACAGGCGTTCGGCCAACTGCTCGGTGGCCTTGTCGCTGCGGATCTCGCTGGGCTTGATCAGGATGTGGCGTACGTGCACTTCGTCGCGCAGCACACTGCTTTCGCCACCGCGCTTCTCCTCGAGCTTGAGGATGATGAAGCCGTTGGGGATGCGGATTGGCTGGGTGATGTCACCGGTAGCCATGCTGCTGAGCATCTTGGCGAAGTCAGGTGGCAGCTGGCCGGCCTTGCGCCAGCCCATCTCGCCGCCTTCCAGGGCGTTCTCGCTGGCCGAGCGCGCGATGGCCAGGCGACCGAAGTCGGCACCTTGCTTGAGTTGCTGGTAGACGTCGCCCGCTTGGCGAGCTGCTGCCTGGATCGCGTCGGAGTTGGCGCTTTCCGGGGTCGGGATGAGAATGTTGGCCAGGCGGTACTCTTCCGAGAGCTGCATCTTGCCCAGGTCCGAGTTGAGGAAGTTCTTCACTTCCTGCTCGGAAACCTGGATGCGCTCGGCCACCCGACGCTGACGCACGCGGCTGATGATCATCTCGCGCTTGATCTGCTCGCGGGCGTCGTCGTACGACAGGCCGTCGTGGGCCAGGGCGGCGCGGAACTGCTCCAGCGACATGCCATTGCGCTGGGCAATGGTGCCGACGGCCTGGTTCAGTTCCTCGTCGGTGATGCGGATACCCGAGCGCTCGCCGATCTGCAGTTGCAGGTTCTCGACGATCAGGCGCTCCAGCACCTGCTGCTCCAGCGCACCTGCCGGTGGCACGCCACCGCCACGCTTGGCGATGGTTTGCTGCACTTCGTGCACACGCTGGTCCAGCTGGCTCTGCATGACCACGTCGTTGTCGACGATGGCCACTACACGGTCCAGGGGCTGCGGTGCGGCATGCGCCGCGCCACTGAGTAAAGCGGCGCCCAGCATTAGCGGGCGCAGACGATCAATAAGCTTGGTCTTCACGTGTACGATAACCTTGAATGCCTTGGTCCAGGAACGACTCGACCTTGTTGCCCACTACACCGCCGAGGCCCTTGAGCACGACTTGCAGGAAGATGCCATGGTCACCCTTCTCGTTGCTTGGGGTGGCCTGGCTGAAGTCGTCGTAGTCCATCCAGTAGCGGTTGATCAGACGCAGTTTCCAGCAGCAGTTGTCATACTCGAAACCACCCATGGCTTCCAGGGTGCGGTTGCGGTTGTAGTCATGCTGCCAGCGTGCGATGACACTCCATTGCGGCACGATCGGCCAGATGACCGAGAAGTCGTGCTGCTGGATCTTGTAGTAGTCCTCGATGTAGCCCGGCTGGCCCTTCGTACCATAGCTGCCGCCGCCCACTTTCCAGACACCGGTCAGGGAGTCATAGGTGATCGTGTCATTGCGATAGCGATAACCGAGGTTGACGATCTTGTTCGGGTTGTCTTCAGGCTGGTAGTGGAACATCGCGCTGCCCGAGCGGGTGCTGCGGCTGTCCGGATCCCAGTTGAAGTCCGAGTTGAAGCGCCAGTCACGGTTGAAGGCGTACTCGTATTCGAGCGCGTACGGGGAGACATCCGACAGGCTGTCCTTGCGGGTGCGGTAGTCGATGCCTGGCAACTGGACCTTGCGATCCTTGAAGTAATAGGCCTGGCCGATGCTGAAGCGTTGGCGTTGGAAACCATTGTCTTCGACCCAGCGGTTGGTCACGCCGAGTGACAACTTGTTTTCATCGCCGATGCGGTCAGTGCCAGCGAAGCGATTGTCGCGGAACAGCGAGGCATAGTTGAACAAGGTTTCGCCGCTGTCGAAGAGCGGAATATCTTTCTGGTCCTTGTAGGGGACGTACAGATAGAACAGGCGCGGTTCGAGTGTCTGGCGATAATTCGTGCCGAACAGTTGCGTTTTCCGGTCGAAGTAAAGCCCGCTGTCGACGCTGAAGACCGGGATGTCGCGGTTCAGCGTGCTGTTGTAACTGCCATAGGCTGGGTTTGCCGACTGGGCAATCGCTTGCTGCTTGCCCTGGCTGTCCAGGTCAAGATCGTAGTGGGTGTAGACGTACTTCAGTTTTGGTGTCAGGAAACCATAGCTGGCCTCCATCGGCAGGCTGATCGCAGGTGCCGCATTCAAGCGAGTACCGTTGGCGCGGGCAATACCACTGACACTTTCATCGATGCGGCGACCGCCGATGATGTTGCCATTTGAATCGTATACATAACCCAGCGAGCCGTCGGGTTGGCCATCCTTGTTGAACACAAGGTCATTCTTCAGGTCGCGGTCGAAGCGTACGGCTTCGGTTTCATAGCTGAAGTCGAGCCCGCCCGGATGGTAAGGCAACATCCCGTTGAAGGTGACCTGTGGCAGCCTGTCATACGGAGTGATCTGCGAAATGGTCGCCATTTCGTAGGCATGGACATTCAAACCAGCGGTATAGCTGTCACCACGATAGGTGAGCGCGCCCCGTTGGTTGACGTAGTCTTTCTTCTCCACACCGATCTGATCCGATTCCAGATCCTGGAAGTAGAACGGATCACTGATGTCGGTGTAGTCCACTTCGGCCATCAGGCGCTCGTCCAGACCGCCCTTGTGCTGCCAGTTGACCATCCAGCGTTCTTTCTTGTAGTCCGTCTGCAGCTTGCGGTCATCGCTCTCGTCACTGAGATACGCACCGCCGAACTGGCCTTCGCTGGACTTGGTCAGGTAGCGGAACTCGCCTTCCATCAACAAGCCGCGCTTGGCCATGTAGCGTGGGTACAACGTGGCATCGTAGTTGGGTGCCAGGTTGAAGTAGTACGGTGTGACCAGCATGAAGCCACTATCGCCGCTGGAGCTGAACGAAGGTGGCAGGAAGCCGGACTGGCGACGGTCGTCGATCGGGAAATAGATGTACGGTGTGTAGAACACCGGGAAATCCTTGACCCGCAGCGTCACGTTGGTCGCGGTACCGAAACCGGTGGCCGGGTTCAGGGTGATGTTGTTGCCCTTGAGCTGCCATGCGTTGCTGCCCGGCTCACAGGTGGTATAGGTACCGTCCTTGAGGCGGATGATGGCGTTTTCGGCACGTTTGGCGTACAGGGCGTTGCCGCGGATGTGCGACTTATGCATCACATATTCGGCGTTGTCGACCCGGGCTTCGCCGGTGTCGAGCTGGATCTGCGCCTCGTCGCCGACCACCAGCGAGCCGTTGTCGCGGATCTTGACGTTGCCTTTGAGCTCGCCACGGTTCTCGGCCTGATACAGGTTGGCTTCGTCGGCCTCGGCCTGCATGCTGCCCTGGCGCATGACCACGTCACCGGCGAGCGTCGCGATTTGCTGCTCTTGCTGGTACTTGGAGACCTTGGCGTTGATGTAGGTGGGCGACTCGTCCTTGGGCGTGGTGTCGTTCATGCCCGGGCGGGTCGGCTCGATGTAGGCGCCGCCGCAGTAAGGACCGGTCTCGGCCAGTTGTGCAGCGGTAAGCTTCTCGCGCGGTACCCAGTCCAGATGGCTGTAGTCTTCGCTGCGCGACTTAAGAGCGCGGCCTTTCGACTCGGTGACCAGCATTGGTTTTTCGGCCTGCGCCTCGCCAGCCTCGCCCGGTGCTTCAGCACCCGAGCTTGCGGCGGCAGCGCCTGGGTGCACCGGGCGTGGCGGCAGGTTGCCTGTGGCCTTGGGCTTGCAGTCCCAGCCGCCGGCAGCGGACACTTGGCAGTCGAACTGCTCGGCCGCTACCACGTACGAGGTGGCCAGGGGTTGCAGTGCCAGCAGACCGCCAGTCACCAGCAACGGAAACTTTCTACGAAACGCGGGGGATTTCAATGCCATCTTATTAGTCCGGGCTTCCTGCGTGCCATCTGCCCGCGTGTGGGGGCCGCACGCCTCTCGATGGTCTGAAAAAGATGCTGGATAATAAAGCATGACCCGCTTGACGGCTAGGGCCGTCGGAGAACCCTTGTAATGCCCGATCACGATGTACGCCTGCAACAACTGACCGCCTGGCTCGCCGGGCCGCTCGAGACCCTGTTCCGCGACAACGCCTGGGGCGAGGTGCCGGCAGGCAGCCTGACCGCCGCCAGTAGCGATGCGAGTTTCCGCCGCTACTTCCGATGGGAGGGCGCCGGCCGCAGCTTCGTGATCATGGACGCCCCGCCTCCCCAGGAAAACTGCCAGCCATTCGTCGATATCGACCATCTGCTGGCCAGTGCCAAGGTCAACGTCCCGGTGATCCACGGCCAGGACCTGGAACGCGGCTTCCTGTTGCTGGGCGACCTGGGGCGCCAGACCTACCTGGACATCATCGACCCGGACAACGCCGACGCCTTGTTTACCGATGCCATCGAGGCATTGCTGGCCTTCCAACGCCTGCCGATGGACGCACCGCTGCCCAGCTACGATGTTGCGCTGCTGCGCCGTGAGCTGGAGTTGTTCCCCGAGTGGTACGTCGGCCGGGCGCTCGGCCTGCAACTGAGCGAGGCCCAGCAAGCCAGCTGGCAACGGGTGAGCCAGCAACTGATCGATAGCGCCCTGGCCCAGCCCAAGGTGCTGGTGCACCGCGACTACATGCCGCGCAACCTGATGCACAGTGCCCCCAACCCTGGTGTGCTGGACTTCCAGGATGCGGTCTACGGCCCGGTCACCTATGACATCACCTGCCTGTTCAAGGATGCCTTCCTCAGCTGGCCCCAGGCGCGTGTCGAAGGCTGGTTGCGCAATTATTGGGAAAAGGCGCGGGCTGCGGGCATCCCGGTCCAGGACGATTTCGAGGTGTTCCACCGTGCCAGCGACTTGATGGGCGTGCAGCGTCACCTCAAGGTGATCGGTATCTTCGCGCGCATCTGCCACCGCGACGGCAAGCCGCGTTACCTGGCGGACGTGCCACGGTTCTTCACCTATATAGATGAAGTGATCGCCCGGCGTCCTGAACTGGCCGAGCTGGGGCAACTGATCGCCGAACTCAAGGGCGAGGCGCGCCCATGAAGGCGATGATTCTCGCCGCGGGCAAGGGCGAGCGCATGCGCCCGTTGACCCTGCATACACCCAAGCCACTGGTACCTGCCGCCGGCAAGCCACTGATCGAGTATCACCTCGAGGCACTGGCCCGGGCCGGTATCACCGATGTCGTCATCAACCACGCCTGGCTTGGCCAGCAGATCGAGGACCATCTCGGGGATGGAAGCCGTTTCGGGCTGAACATCCGCTATTCGCCGGAAGGCGAGCCCCTGGAAACCGGGGGCGGAATCTTCAAGGCCCTGCCTCTGCTGGGTGATGCTCCGTTCCTGCTGGTCAACGGCGATATCTGGACGGATTACGACTTCCGGTCGTTGAATGCGCCATTGTCGGGCCTGGCGCACCTGGTGCTGGTCGAAAACCCCGGGCATCACGGTCGCGGTGACTTCCGCCTGCAGGATGGGCAAGTGGTCGATGGCGACGATAGCCCGGGCACGCTGACCTTCAGTGGCATTTCCGTGCTCGACCCCGCGCTGTTCGAGGGGTGCCAGGCGGGCGCCTTCAAACTGGCGCCCTTGCTGCGCAAGGCCATGGCCGATGGGCAAGTGAGCGGCGAGCATTTCAGCGGGCAGTGGGTCGATGTCGGCACCCTGGAGCGTCTGGCCGATGTCGAGCGCCTGATCGGAGCGAATACCTGAAATGTGGTGGCCAAGCACAGTGATTGGTGCCGGGGCCGGTTTTGCCGTGGCCAGCATCCCTGGGGCATTGCTCGGGGCGCTACTGGGCCAGGCCATGGATCGGCGCCTGCGTCTTCAGGGATGGGACGATATGCGCGAGCGTCTGGGCGGTCGCCCTGCGCTGCGTGATGACGAACTGCTGTTCGTGCTGTTGGGGCGCCTGGCCAAGAGCGATGGTCGGGTGGCCGAGGGGCATATCCAGCAGGCCCGCCAGGAGATGACCCGTCTCGACCTGGCGGAACCTGCACGACGGCGCGCCATTGCTGCGTTCAACCGTGGCAAGGCGGGTAAGGATCGGTTGGGGCATCACCTGCGGCGGATCAAGCAGCAGCCCCATGCCGCGGAAGGTACTTTGCGCGCCTGCTGGCGGATGGTCTGGGCCGATGGCAAGGTGGGGCGGCATGAGCGTGACCTGCTGCTGGGCTGGGGTGAGCAGTTGGGGCTCAGTCGCGGCCAGGTTCAGGCATTGTCGCTGGAGTATGAGCCGCGCAAGGCGTCGCTCGACGGCGGCACGATGACCTATGCGGCAGCCCTGCGGCTGCTGGGCGTGGAGCCGGATACCGATGCCAACCAAGTGAAACAAGCCTATCGTCGCCTGTTGAGCCGGCATCACCCGGACAAGCTGGTGGGCAGTGGGGCCAGCGAGGCGAAGGTGCGCGAGGCGACCGAGCTGACGCGCGAGCTGCACCAGGCCTTTGCCCTGATCCGCAAGCGGCGGGGTATCTAGCCAGGGATCGCAACGTCAAACCTTGCACGATCCCTGTAGGAGCGGCCTTGAGCCGCGAAAGGGCTGCGTAGCAGCCCCAGGTTTCAGTACTGAGCAAAGATCGCCAGGGCCGCAAGGCGGCCCTATCGCGGCTCAAGGCCGCTCCTACAGGGGCAGACGTGAATTCCGAATACCCCGCAAGGTGCTTCACTCTTCCTTGGGCGTCAGCCACCCGCGCACCCGGCGCAGCAGTTGTTCCTGCTCTGCCGCTTTGTTACCCGGCATGGCCATCAGCGACACCTGGCGATACTGGCTGTTCTTCTGCCGCTTGCTCGCTTGCAGGCGCTGCTGGGCGGCCTGGTTGTCCTGGGGGCGGCCGGCGAAATAGATGTCGGCGGTCGGTACTTTCAGGGTCGGTGTCAGGCTTTGCAGGTCCTGCTCGACCCGTGCCGGCGTCTGCGCGCCGACCATTACCAGTTTCTGCACCTGTGGCGGCTGCTTCTCGCTGAGGTAGCGCGCGGCCCAGTAAGCGCCACTGCCATTGCCCAGCAAGACGATGCTGCGCGCCTTCTGCTGTTGTGCGTAGGCCACGGCGGCGTCAAGGCGGGCGAAGATCCGCTCGGCATCGGCCTGGTCGCTGTGTTCGTCGGCTTCGACTGCGTCGGTGCTCTCGGCGGCGTCCACCTCGGGGGCGGTGGCCTGGGCGACGTTGGCGTTGGCGTCCGCAGGCGTGTCTTTGGCCGGTGCCGACTCTCCCTCGGGCTTTTGCGCGGCGGCAGCCGGCTTGGCCTCGACTCGTGCCTGCGGGCGTTCGGCCAGCAGATCCGGCAGGCTCAGGCTCAAGGTGTGCCAGCCCACGTCCGGGAAGCCTCGGCGCAGCGGGCCGACGGTATTCGGCCAGTCGGCTGTTTCACCCGCGCCCGGGACGATGATCACGGCGCCCTTCGGGTCGCTGTCGTTGGCGGGTTTCCACAGTGCCAGGAAGTTCTCGCCATTGGCCTGCAAGGTCTGTTGCTCGGCCTTGGGCGCCTGGCGTTCGAGGGCCAGGGCGTCGTCCTGGCTGCGCTCGGCGAGTGCTGGGCGCGGCGTAGGTGCGGCGGCCTCGGTGGCAGCCTCTGTTTTTTCGGTGTCGGCGGCTTGAGCGCCGAGGGGCAGGAGCGAGGCCAGACAGAAGATTGCCAGCGTCGTGCGATAAAGTGTGAACATGAACCAACCCAAGGCCAGAATGATACCGGCAGCCTAATAGTATTTGCCCGCGACGGCCACGCCAGGTGGCCATCCTTGCCAAGACGAGCGTATAGATGAAGCGAGTGCGTTGCCTGTGGGTTATCGGCTGGTTGTGTCTACCCTTGATTGCGCTGGCAAGGCCGCAGGTGCCCCCGGCGGTTGTGCTGGAGCCTGCCCAGCAGCAATGGCTGGACGAGCACCGCGGCTTGCGTGTCGGTTTCGTGCTGCAAGCACCCTATGCGCAATTCGATCGCCGTCTCCAGCAATACTACGGCGCGAATGTCGATCTGGTGGACGAGTTGGCCCAGGCGCTCAGGCTCGACCTGACCTGGCGCGGCTTCGCTGACGATGCGGCCTTGGAGCATGCCTTGCAGGCGGGCGAGATCGATTTCGCCCCAGGGCTTGCCCAGACCCCTGCCAGCCTGCGCAACTGGTTGTTCAGCGACCCATACATGCGTGTGCCGCAGTTGGTGGTGGGGCTGCGCAGTGGCGCGGTGGCGGTGGAACTGGAGAAGTTGACCGCCAATGACCGGGTCGCGGTGCGCATGCCCTCCCGGTTGGCCGATTACCTGCGTGGCAACTACACCAACCTCAACCTGCAAGGCGTGCCCAGCGAGCGGGAGGCATTGCAGCTGGTACTGGGCGGTCAGGCGAGTTTCGCCGTGCTCGATGAAGCGCAACTCAGCCGTCTCTCCCGCGAAAGCGAATTCAGTGAGCTGGCCGTTGTGGGCGACATCGGCTTGCCCCAGCTGCTGCGGATCGGCTCGCGACGAGACTGGCCGATGCTCGCCGACATCCTGGAGCGCGGCCTGCAGGCAATGCCGGCCAAGCGCCTGGAGCAACTGCATCAACGCTGGTTGCAACCCAAGTACCCACGCTTTTCCGAGTCGGCCGGTTTCTGGCAGAACCTCGCGCTGTTGTTCGGCCTGTTGCTGCTCTGCGCCCTGGCCACGCTGGTGTGGCAGCGTCGCCAGCAGCGGGGGGTGGAGCGGGCCTTGCTGGCGACCCGCGAGACGCTGGTCGAGCGCCAGGTGCGGGAAGAGGCGCTGCGCCTGAGCCAGTTCTCCATCGACCAGAGCACGGTTGGCATCTTCTGGGTCAACTGGGACAGCCACGTCCGTTACGCCAACCACGCGGCCGAGCGCATGCTCGGGTTCGACGAGGGGGCGCTGATCGAGCGGCCGCTGAGCGACATCGAACCCAGCCTGAGCATGGATCGCTGGCTGGCACTGTGGAAGCGGGCGCGCAGCGGCGAGGGCGGGGAGCTGCAGTTCGAGAGCCAATGTGTGCGTGCCGACGGTAGCCCGTTGCCAGTGGACCTGTCGCTGTCGTTTCTGCGTTTTCGCGATGCCGAGTACCTGGTGGTGTTTCTCTCCGATGTCACCGAGCGCCGCCGAGCCCTGGCCGAACTGCGCGAAAGCGAAGCGCGCCTCAAGGGTATCGCCGGCAATGTACCGGGGCTGGTGTTCCGCCTCGAGCGCGACCCGGCCGAAGGCGACCCAGAGTTTCCCTACATCAGCGAGGGCAGCGAGGCCCTCGTCGGCTATACCCCGGCGGCCATCCAGCACCCGCAGATGGGGCTGCGCAATTTGGTCCATCCGGAGGATCGCGGCGACTACCACCGGGTTCAGGACCTGGCCCTGGCGACTGACCAAGACTGGTCCTGGCAAGGACGGATCCTGACGCGTGAAGGCAAACAGCGCTGGGCCGACATCAAGGCCACCATCCGCCGCCTGGCCGATGGGCGCATGGTCTGGGACGGGGTGGTCTGGGACATCACCCAGGGCAAGCAGGCGGAACTTGCGCTGGCCAGCTCCCAGGAACAGCTTCGCGAGCTGTCGGCGCATCTGGAGAGCGTGCGCGAAGAAGAAAAAGCACGTATCGCCCGCGAAGTGCACGACGAACTGGGGCAGATGCTCACGGTGCTCAAGCTGGAAGTGTCGATGTGCGAGCTGGCCTACGGTGAGCTGGACACCGGGCTCAACGAGCGGCTGGCCAGCATGAAACGCCTGATCGCCCAGCTGTTCCAATTGGTGCGCGATGTGGCCACCGCCTTGCGTCCGCCGATCCTCGACGCTGGCATTGCCTCGGCCATCGAGTGGCAGGCCCGGCGTTTCGAGGCGCGCACGCAGATCCCCTGCCTGGTGCAGGTACCGGACAATCTGCCACCCTTGAGTGATGCGAAGGCCACCGGGCTGTTCCGCATCCTCCAGGAGGCGCTGACCAATGTGATGCGCCACGCCCAGGCGCACACGGTGCAGATTGAACTCGTGCGCGAGGGGGGGCAACTGCGCTTGACGGTCATCGACGATGGTAAAGGCTTCGCGCCGGGCGAGGCGCGGCCGACTTCATTCGGCCTGGTGGGTGTGCGTGAGCGTGTGCTGATGCTGGGCGGCAGCATGAGCCTGGACAGCGAGCCTGGCGAGGGCACCAGCCTGAGCGTGGCGATTCCTTTGGTGTAGGAGAAAACGATCGTGATTCGAGTGCTGGTGGCGGAAGACCACACCATCGTCCGGGAAGGCATCAAGCAGTTGATCGGCCTGGCCAGGGACATGCAGGTGGCGGGCGAGGCGGGTAACGGCGAGCAGTTGCTGGAGACATTGCGTCACACGCCCTGTGAGGTGGTGTTGCTGGACATCTCAATGCCGGGTGTGAATGGCCTGGAGGCGATCCCGCGGATCCGCGCGCTGAACAATCCGCCCGCGATCCTGATGCTGTCGATGCACGACGAGGCGCAGATGGCGGCCCGGGCGCTGAAGGCCGGCGCCGCGGGCTATGCCACCAAGGACAGCGACCCGGCGCTGCTGCTCACCGCCATTCGCCGGGTGGCCGGGGGCGGGCGCTACATCGACCCGGCCCTGGCCGACCGCATGGTGTTCGAGGTAGGCCTGACCGAGACCCGACCGCTGCATACGTTGCTGTCGGAGCGTGAGTTCTCGGTGTTCGAGCGCCTGGCCCAGGGTGCCAACGTCAACGACATCGCCCAACAGCTGGCGTTGTCGAGCAAGACCATCAGCACCCACAAGGCGCGCTTGATGCAGAAGCTCAAGGTCAACTCGCTGGCGGAACTGGTGAAGTACGCCATGGAGCACAAGCTGGTGTGAGTGTTCTGGTTGCGACAATGGTTGTTACGCAGTCTCACCGTAGGAGCGGCTTTAGCCGCGATGCAGGTACCGCTGTCTCTGGCACCCGCTTAGCGGGTGATCGCGGCTGAAGCCGCTCCTACAGGGATCGAGTTGCCTGAAAACGCCATCGTTGTAGGGCGATCCCTACAGCAAGTCTTCCATCCGGATGATGATATTCTCTCAGCGCCCCCGATTTCCGGGGCTTCGCGCCTCTTCTACGCTTCTAGCCATGCAGTCATTCCAACAAGAAGGTACAGGCATGAGCGAGGCGAATTCGAACGCGGCCAGCGAGACGCTGGTCAGCTTCCGGGGCGTGCAGAAGAGCTACGACGGCGAATCGCTGATCGTCAAAGACCTCAATCTCGATATCCGCAAGGGCGAGTTCCTCACCCTGCTCGGGCCGTCCGGCTCGGGCAAGACCACCAGCCTGATGATGCTGGCCGGCTTCGAAACCCCGACCGCCGGCGAGATCCAGCTGGCCGGGCGTTCGATCAACAACGTGCCGCCGCACAAGCGCGACATCGGCATGGTGTTCCAGAACTACGCGCTGTTCCCGCACATGACCGTGGCCGAGAACCTGGCCTTCCCGCTGACCGTGCGCAACCTGAGCAAGACCGACATCAGCGAGCGGGTCAAGCGCGTGCTCAACATGGTTCAGCTCGATGCCTTTGCCAAGCGCTACCCCGGCCAGCTGTCCGGTGGCCAGCAGCAGCGCGTGGCGTTGGCCCGGGCCCTGGTGTTCGAGCCGCAGCTGGTGCTGATGGACGAACCGCTCGGCGCGCTGGACAAGCAACTGCGCGAACACATGCAGATGGAGATCAAGCACATCCACCAGCGCCTGGGCGTGACCGTGGTGTACGTGACCCACGACCAGGGCGAGGCGCTGACCATGTCCGACCGGGTGGCCGTGTTCCACCAGGGCGAGATCCAGCAGATCGCTGACCCGCGTACCCTCTACGAAGAACCCTGCAACACCTTTGTCGCCAACTTCATCGGCGAGAACAACCGCATCAACGGCACCCTGCTGGCCAGCGACGGCAAGCGCTGCCAGGTGCAGCTGGCCCGTGGCGAGCGGGTCGAGGCGCTGGCGGTGAACGTTGGCCAGGCCGGTGAGCCGGTCACCCTGTCGATTCGCCCCGAACGCGTGCGCCTCAACGGTCACAGCGAAAACTGCATCAACCGTTTCTCCGGTCGCGTGGCCGAATTCATTTACCTGGGCGACCACGTGCGAGTGCGCCTGGAAGTCTGCGGCAAGGCCGACTTCTTCGTGAAGCAGCCGATCGCCGAGCTCGACCCGGCCCTGGCCGTGGGCGATGTGGTACCGCTGGGCTGGGAGGTGGAGCACGCCCGCGCGCTCGATCCGATTACCGAAGCCCATTGATGGTTTGCTTCACCAACCCTGTACTGTGGAGAGAATAATAATGCGCAAGCAGTTGAAACTGACCGCCCTGGCCCTGGGGCTGTTCGCCGCCGGCCAGGTGCTGGCCGCGGACCTGACCGTGGTGTCGTTTGGTGGCGCGAACAAGGCGGCCCAGGTCAAGGCGTTCTACGAGCCATGGGAGAAGGCCGGCAAGGGCAAGATCGTCGCTGGTGAGTACAACGGCGAGATGGCCAAGGTCAAAGCCATGGTCGACACCAACAGCGTGTCGTGGAACCTGGTCGAGGTGGAGTCGCCGGAGCTGGCGCGTGGCTGCGACGAAGGCATGTTCGAGGAGCTAGACCCGGCGCTGTTCGGCAACGAAAGCGACTACGTCAAAGGTGCCATCCAGCCCTGCGGCGTGGGCTTCTTCGTCTGGTCCACGGTGCTGGCCTACAACGCCGACAAACTCAAGAGCGCGCCCACCAGCTGGGCCGATTTCTGGGACACGAAGCAATTCCCGGGCAAGCGCGGCCTGCGCAAGGGCGCCAAGTACACCCTCGAGTTCGCCCTGATGGCCGACGGTGTCGCGCCGAAAGACGTCTACTCGGTGCTGGCCACCAAGGAAGGCCAGGACCGCGCCTTCAAGAAACTCGATGAACTCAAGCCCAGCATCCAGTGGTGGGAAGCTGGCGCCCAGCCGCCGCAGTACCTGGCCTCGGGCGACGTGGTCATGAGCTCGGCCTACAACGGCCGCATCGCCGCGGTGCAGAAAGAGAGCAACCTCAAGGTGGTGTGGAACGGTGGCATCTACGACTTCGACGCCTGGGCCATTCCGAAAGGCGCCAAGGATGTGGAAGAAGCGAAGAAGTTCATTGCCTACACCGTGCAGCCTGAACAACAGAAGACCTACTCCGAGAACATCGCCTACGGCCCGGCCAATTCCAAGGCCGTCCCGTTGCTGGCGGACGCTGTGAAGAAGGACATGCCGACCACGCCTGAGAACATCGCCAACCAGGTGCAGATCGACGTGGCCTTCTGGGCCGACAACAGCGAACAGCTGGAGCAACGCTTCAACGCCTGGGCGGCGAAGAAGTAGTCGCGGGCCGTTGCGCGGTGGTTCGCCGGCAAGCCGGCTCCTACAGGAAAGCGTAATCCATCCGTAGGAGCCGGCTTGCCGGCGAACAGCCTTTTTCCCGTTTACCGGAGTTCGTCATGGCCATTGCAATGCCAATCAAAGAAGGCGCAGGTCCGAGCCTCAAGCAGCGCCTCAAGCATGCCGAGCGGGTCAACCGCTGGAAGGCCCAGGCGTTGATCGCGCCGCTGGCGCTGTTCCTCCTGCTGGTGTTCCTGGTGCCCATCGCGGCACTGCTGTACAAGAGCGTCGGCAACCCCGAGGTGGTTGGCGGCCTGCCGCGTACCGTTGAAGCAGTGACGCAGTGGGATGGCAAGAGCCTGCCCGGCGAGGAGGTCTACAAGGCCCTGAGCCAGGACCTGGCCGAGTCGCGCAAGAACCAGACCCTGGGCGATCTTTCCAAGCGCCTGAACATGGAACTGGCCGGCTACCGCAGCCTGCTGGCCAAGACCGCGCGGGCGCTGCCGTTCAAGGAAGAGCCCGCCTCCTATAAAGATGCCTTGCAGACGCTCGACGAGCGCTGGGGCGACCCTGCCTACTGGCAGGCGATCCGTCGCAACACCAGCAGCGTCACGCCGTTCTACCTGCTGGCCGCGCTGGATCACCGTATCGACGACCTGGGCGAACTGGCCAAGGCTACCCCCGACCAGGCCATCTATCTCGACATCTTCGCCCGCACCCTGTGGATGGGCGTAGTGATCACCATGATCTGCCTGGTGCTGGCCTACCCCCTGGCCTACCTGCTGGCCAACCTGCCGACCCGGCAGAGCAACCTCCTGATGATCCTGGTGCTGCTGCCGTTCTGGACTTCGATCCTGGTACGGGTGGCCGCGTGGATCGTGCTGCTGCAGTCGGGTGGCCTGATCAACAGCGCGCTGATGGCGATGGGCATCATCGACCAGCCGCTGGAGCTGGTGTTCAACCGCACCGGCGTGTACATCTCGATGGTGCATATCCTGCTGCCGTTCATGATCCTGCCGCTGTACAGCGTGATGAAGGGCATCTCGCCCAGCTACATGCGCGCGGCGATCTCCCTCGGTTGCCACCCCTTCGCCAGCTTCTGGCGGGTGTACTTCCCGCAGACCTACGCCGGTGTCGGCGCCGGTTGCCTGCTGGTGTTCATCCTGGCCATCGGTTACTACATCACCCCGGCGCTGCTGGGCAGCCCGAACGACCAGATGGTCAGCTACTTCGTCGCCTTCTACACCAACACCAGCATCAACTGGGGCATGGCCACCGCGCTGGGCGGGCTGTTGCTGCTGGCGACCGTGTTGCTGTACCTGATCTATAGCTGGCTGGTCGGCGCCAGCCGCCTGCGCCTGAGCTGAGGAGCCTTGTCATGCTGAGCCCCTACATGTCGCCCGTGGAACGGGTGTGGTTCTACAGCCTGCGCATCCTGTGCGGCCTGATTTTGCTGTTCCTGGTGCTGCCGGTGCTGGTCATCGTGCCGCTGTCGTTCAACAGCGGGAGCTTCCTGGTCTATCCGCTGCAGGGCTTCTCGCTGCACTGGTACCAGGACTTCTTCGGCTCCGCCGAGTGGATGCGCGCACTGAAGAACAGCATCATCGTCGCCCCGGCGGCCACGGTGCTGGCCATGGTGTTTGGCACCCTGGCCTCGATCGGCCTGACCCGGGGTGACTTCCCCGGCAAGTCGCTGGTGATGGCGCTGGTGATCTCGCCGATGGTGGTGCCGGTGGTGATCATTGGCGTGGCCAGCTACCTGTTCTTCGCGCCGCTGGGCATGGGCAACAGCTTCGTCTCGCTGATCCTGGTGCATGCGGTGTTGGGCGTGCCGTTCGTGATCATCACCGTGTCGGCCACGCTACAGGGTTTCAACTACAACCTGGTGCGTGCGGCGGCCAGCCTCGGGGCTTCGCCAGTGCTGACCTTCCGTCGGGTGACATTGCCGCTGATTGCGCCGGGCGTGATCTCCGGGGCGCTGTTCGCCTTTGCCACTTCGTTCGATGAGGTGGTTGTGACACTGTTCCTCGCCGGCCCGGAGCAGGCGACCCTGCCACGGCAGATGTTCAGCGGCATTCGCGAGAACCTGAGCCCGACCATCGCGGCGGCGGCCACCTTGCTGATCGCGTTCTCGGTGATCCTGCTGCTGACCCTGGAGTGGCTGCGTGGGCGTAGCGAGAAGTTGAGAACCCAGCAGCCGGGCTGACGACAGGACGGTTTCATCACCTCCCCTGTAGGAGCCGGCTTCGCCGGCGAACCAGGCACCGCGGTGAGGTGCACCGGCTATGCCGGTGTTCGCCGGCAAGGCCGGCTCCTACGGGGAACGGGTTGCGGCGCATCCTTGATACCAATCAGCCCCGATCCGCTTCCCTGGGTTACAATGCGCGCCACCGTGATTTCTGCCAACAGGTGCGCCATGCAGCCCTACGCTATTGCCCCCTCCATTCTTTCCGCCGATTTCGCCCGCCTGGGCGAGGACGTCGACAAGGTTCTGGCCGCCGGGGCCGACATCGTCCACTTCGATGTCATGGACAACCACTACGTCCCCAACCTGACCATCGGCCCGATGGTCTGCAGCGCGCTGCGCAAGTACGGCGTGACCGCGCCGATCGATGTGCACCTGATGGTCAGCCCGGTCGACCGCATCATCGGCGACTTCATCGAGGCCGGCGCCACCTACATCACCTTCCACCCGGAAGCGTCGCAGCACATCGACCGCTCGCTGCAGTTGATCCGCGACGGCGGCTGCAAGGCCGGCCTGGTGTTCAACCCGGCGACCAGCCTGGACGCCCTGAAGTACGTGATGGACAAGGTCGACATGGTCCTGCTGATGAGCGTCAACCCAGGCTTCGGCGGGCAGAAGTTCATCCCTGGCACCCTCGACAAGCTGCGCGAAGCCCGCGCCCTGATCGATGCCAGCGGCCGGGATATCCGCCTGGAGATCGACGGCGGCGTCAACGTCAACAACATCCGCGAGATCACCGCTGCCGGCGCTGACACCTTCGTGGCGGGATCGGCGATCTTCAACGCCCCGGACTACAAGGAAGTCATCGACAAGATGCGTGCCGAAATGGCGCTGGCCCGCGCATGAGCGGCTTCGAGCAGCTGTTCCCGGGGACGCTGCCCAGGCTGGTGATGTTCGATCTGGATGGCACTCTGATCGATTCGGTACCCGACCTGGCTGCAGCCGTCGACCGCATGCTGCTCGAACTCGGGCGCTCGCCTGCCGGGCTTGATGCCGTGCGCCACTGGGTGGGCAACGGAGCCCAGGTCCTGGTACGCCGGGCGCTGGCCGGTGGCATCGAGCACGACACCGTGGATGACGAACTGGCCGAGCGTGCCCTGGCCCTGTTCATGGAGGCCTATGCCGAAAGCCATGAACTGACCGTCGTCTACCCCGGTGTGCGCGACACCCTGCGCTGGCTGAGCAAGCAGGGTGTGGAAATGGCGCTGATCACCAACAAGCCGGAGCGCTTCGTCGCGCCCCTGCTCGACCAGATGAAGATCGGCCGCTATTTCCGCTGGATCATCGGTGGCGACACCCTGCCACAGAAGAAGCCCGACCCTGCGGCCTTGCTGTTCGTCATGAAGATGGCCGGTGTCGCGCCTGAGCAGTCGCTGTTCATCGGCGATTCGCGCAGTGACGTGCTGGCAGCCAAGGCGGCCGGGGTCAAATGCGTCGGCCTGAGCTATGGCTACAACCATGGCCGTCCCATCGATGAAGAATCCCCCAGCTTGGTGATCGACGATCTGCGCCGCCTGCTGCCTGGTTGCTTAGTCACTGACACTGGGATAACGTTGGCGGACCTTAAAGCCCCGCAAAGCAGAGATAACAACGTGGTGGTCACTGGCAAATTCTGGATGAAAGTCATCAAGGCCCTGGCCCGTTGGCGTTGGCGCGCCTGACTCCCGCTCGCCGGCACCTGCCGGCCCGTCCGCTTGCCCGACCCCATTGCTGCTTGCCACGAGGCTACACATGACCCGCGAAGAATTCCTGCGCCTGGCCGCTGCCGGCTACAACCGCATTCCCCTGGCCTGCGAAACCCTGGCCGACTTCGACACCCCGCTGTCGATCTACCTGAAGCTTGCCGACCAACCCAACTCCTACCTGCTCGAGTCCGTGCAGGGCGGGGAGAAATGGGGCCGCTACTCGATGATCGGCCTGCCGTCGCGCACCGTGATGCGCGTGCATGGCTATCACGTCAGCATCCAGCAGGATGGCGTCGAAGTGGAAAGCCACGATGTCGAGGACCCGCTGGCGTTCGTCGAGGCATTCAAGGACCGATACAAAGTCGCCGACATTCCTGGCCTGCCGCGCTTCAACGGTGGCTTGGTGGGTTACTTCGGCTATGACTGTGTGCGCTATGTCGAGAAACGCCTGGGCGCGAGCCCCAACCCGGATCCCCTCGGGGTGCCGGATATCCTGCTGATGGTGTCCGATGCCGTGGTGGTGTTCGACAACCTGGCAGGCAAGATGCACGCGATCGTCCTGGTCGACCCAGCCGAAGAGCAAGCGTTCGAGAATGGCAAGGCACGCCTGGAAGGGTTGCTGGAAACGCTGCGCCAGCCGATTGCCCCACGCCGTGGCCTGGACCTCAGCGGGCCGATGGCCGCCGAGCCCGAGTTCCGCTCCAGCTACACCCGCGCCGACTACGAAAATGCGGTGGGCCGCATCAAGGAATACATCCTCGCCGGTGACTGCATGCAGGTGGTGCCGTCGCAGCGCATGTCCATCGACTTCAAGGCCGCCCCCATCGACCTGTATCGCGCGCTGCGCTGTTTCAACCCGACGCCGTACATGTACTTCTTCAACTTCGGTGACTTCCACGTAGTGGGCAGCTCACCGGAAGTACTGGTGCGTGTCGAGGACAACCTTGTTACCGTGCGCCCCATCGCCGGCACCCGTCCACGTGGCGCCACCGAAGAGGCCGACCGCGCCCTGGAAGAAGATCTGCTGTCGGATGACAAGGAGATCGCCGAGCACCTGATGTTGATCGACCTGGGCCGCAACGATGTTGGCCGGGTGTCTGCCACTGGCAGCGTGCGCCTGACCGAGAAGATGGTGATCGAGCGCTATTCCAACGTCATGCACATCGTCTCCAACGTCACCGGCCAATTGCGTGAAGGGCTGACGGCGATGGATGCACTGCGGGCGATCTTGCCGGCGGGCACTTTGTCTGGTGCACCGAAGATCCGCGCCATGGAGATCATCGACGAACTGGAGCCGGTCAAGCGTGGTGTCTATGGCGGTGCCGTGGGCTACTTCGCCTGGAACGGCAACATGGACACCGCCATCGCCATTCGTACTGCGGTGATCAAGGATGGCGAGCTGCATGTGCAAGCCGGTGGCGGTATCGTCGCCGACTCGGTGCCGGCGCTGGAATGGGAAGAGACCATCAACAAACGCCGGGCGATGTTCCGTGCCGTGGCGTTGGCTGAGCAAACCTCGAAATAATGTCGCGTAGGGAACAGAACTCACTGTAGGAGCGGCTTCAGCCGCGATTCAGACAACGCGGTGTCGGATCCCCGCTTTGCGGGTGATCGCGGCTAAAGCCGCTCCTACAGAGGTCGTGCCAGGTCGGTTACGGTTTTATCCATCAAGGCCGGTTTAGCGGCGAACCACTATTCAGAAATCGACGCTCACCGCCAGGCTCACCCCCTGCTGCCTCAGCTCGTCACTCTTGCGCCAGTTGTAGTTCCCCCGCAGGTTCACTCCCGGTACCAGTTCATGAGTCACTCCCAGGCTGGCGCGGGTCAGGTTGCTGTGTGGCGTGTAGCCGGTCAGGGTGAAGTCGTTGGCCGGTAGCGTGGTCAGGTGCATGGTCAGGTCCTGCTGGTCATCCTCGAACTCGTGCTCCCGGGCGACCTCGGCGAACAGCTTCGTGCCCTGCAACACCTGCACGCTACCCAGCATCCCGACGCCCAGGCGCCGTGACGTGCGTTCCTGGTCATCGAAGCCAAGTGCGGTAGAGCGGCCACTTTTCTCGTCATAGCCATCCACCTTGACCCGCGCATAGTCGGCGCTGACGAACGGCGCCAGCTGCCACTCGCTGCCCTCGGCGGCCAGGTTGTAGCCCAGGCGGCCGGTGACGGCCCAGGTCTCGCCGTCGGTGTCGCCCTTTTCGCTGCGATCGTTCACGCCCAGGGCGAAAGTGCGCTTGAGGTCCCGGTAGTCCAGGTGCCCGGCAGTCAACGCCGCATCGGCCCACCAGCGGTCCTGGCGGTACTGGGCGAAGGCACTGGCAAGGTAGCTGTCGAGCTTGTAGTCCGAGTCCTGCTGCCCCGCTTCGAGCTTCTGCCGGTATACGCCAGCTGCCAGCCCAAGGCGCCAGGCGTCGTCAACCCGGTAGCTGCCACCCAGGGTCAGGTTGTAACCCCGCCCATCACCGCTGGCGGCGCTGCGTTGGCTGCCGAAGTCCAGGTCCTGGGCACCGGTGGCGACGAAGGCCTGCCACTGGCCGACTGCTTGCCAAGGTGTTTGCCACTGGTTGCGCAACTCATCCTGGTGGGCGCGGACACTGGCGTGCGCCATTTCGGGCAGAAGCGTCAGCTCCCACGGCGCGGCGAGAATCGAATAGCCGTAGTCGGCGATCAGTTGCTGGCCGGCGATGGTCGGGTGCACGGAGTCGTTGAACAACAGCTTGGTCGGGTCGGGTGTCGTGCCGTTGGCGCCGTAGACCGGGTTGCCCACGCAGTTGCCGCCGCTGTAGCAGGTGCCGACCAGGTTCTGGCCAGTGGCCAGGCCGAACTGCGCTGGGCTGGCCAGGGCTTCCTGGAGCAGCACCGGTATGTTCAGGGGAATGATCTCGGCATCGATGCCGGCAAGCTGGCTGACCAGCGACTGGTTGAACACGCCGGACAGCTGCGACAGTGGCCCCTGCTGTGGCGTGCCGCTGAAGCTCGGTGTCTGGCCCAGGTCAGGTAGCAGCCACACCATGATGTAGCGTGCGCCTGCCTGTTGCAGCGCCTGGGCACTGGCAGCCAGATGCGCACCAGAAGCGGCGGCGGTGGCCGGGCTGGTGACCAGCCCCTGAAGGAAGTCGTTGCCGCCACCCGTCAGGTAGTACAAGGCGTTCGGGTCCGCGCCCAGGCCGTTGGCCAGGTAGCCGGGGCGTTCGCGCAATACCGTGCCGGCACCGGGCTGCCCTGGGGGGATGACCGCTTTCGAAGTGGTGGTGATCGAATCGAGGATCTGCTGCGTGGTGTAGCCACCCACCGCCCAGTTGTTACCGTCAGGCAAGCCCCGCAAGAGGTTGCCGAGCGATGTGGAAGGGCCCAGGGAAGTGCCGCTTAAGCCCAGCCGGCCGCCGAGGATCATGGGCGACACCGGCGCATAATTGCCGTTGGCGTCGCGGTTGGTGAAGCGCATGCCTGCGGTGCCACCGGTGAGGTCAGGAAACTGCCCGGCGTCGCTGAGGCTGTCGCCGAAGACTATCAGGGCGCTGTAAGGGGAGGGCGCAGCCATGGCCTGGCTGCTGGCGAACACGAGGGCACCAAGTAAAGTACGCAGGAAGGGAGCCTTGAGCATGCAGGGATATCCTTTTCATTGTTTTTATCGGGACAAGCCGAGTGACCTTAGCAAATTCACGGTCTTTGCCTACCGTTCTATTCGTTTCCCCGTGTTTACGGGCATATTGCGCCCGCCGTCACGGTAGGCTACTGTGCCGGAACGTATGAACGAGACCTACCCTGTGTTGATCGTCAGCAAACTCTTGATGCACGTGATCAAGGCCATCGCCCGTTGGCGTTGGCGCGCCTGACTTTATCTCTTGCCGGTTTACCCGGCCCGTCCCCGTTTGCCTTCCGTTCGTTTCACCTGCCGCCTTGTTGCGTACCTGTTCGCGCACCTGTGATCGGCAGTGGAAGGCTCGAATCAAAAGTCAGTCTTCAAGAGGTTCGTTCCAGATGTTACTGATGATCGACAACTACGACTCCTTCACCTACAACGTCGTGCAGTACCTCGGCGAGCTGGGTGCCGAGGTCAAGGTCATTCGCAACGACGAAATGACCATCGCCCAGATCGAAGCCCTCAATCCCGAGCGCATCGTCGTCTCCCCCGGGCCTTGCACGCCCAGCGAGGCGGGTGTGTCCATCGAGGCCATCCTGCATTTCGCCGGCAAGCTGCCCATCCTGGGCGTCTGCCTCGGCCACCAGTCCATCGGCCAGGCCTTCGGTGGTGACGTGGTACGCGCGCGCCAGGTGATGCATGGCAAGACCAGCCCGGTGTTCCACCGCGACCTGGGCGTGTTCGCCGGTTTGAACAACCCGCTCACCGTCACGCGCTATCACTCGCTGGTGGTCAAGCGCGAAACGCTGCCGGATTGCCTGGAAGTCACGGCCTGGACCGCCCACGAAGACGGCTCGATCGATGAAATCATGGGCCTGCGTCACAAGACGCTGAATGTGGAAGGGGTACAGTTCCACCCCGAGTCCATTCTCACCGAGCAGGGCCATGAACTGTTCGCCAACTTCCTCAAGCAGGCCGGCGGCCGCCGTTAAGGATCGATCATGGATATCAAGAGTGCATTGAGCCGTATCGTCGGCCACCTGGACCTGTCCACCGAGGAGATGCGCGACGTCATGCGCCAGATCATGACCGGCCAGTGCAGCGAGGCGCAGATCGGCGCCTTCCTCATGGGCATGCGCATGAAGAGCGAAAGCATCGACGAGATCGTCGGCGCGGTGTCGGTGATGCGTGAGCTGGCCGACAAGGTCGAGCTCAAGAGCCTTGACGGCGTGGTCGACATCGTCGGCACCGGCGGCGATGGCGCCAACATCTTCAACGTGTCCACCGCGTCGGCCTTCGTTATCGCGGCTGCCGGTTGCACCGTGGCCAAGCACGGCAACCGTGCGGTTTCCGGCAAGAGCGGCAGCGCTGACCTGCTGGAGGCTGCCGGCATCTACCTAAACCTGACACCGGTCCAGGTAGCGCGTTGCATCGACAGCCTGGGCATCGGTTTCATGTTCGCCCAGACCCACCACAGCGCCATGAAGCACGCGGCCGGCCCGCGTCGTGACCTGGGCCTGCGTACTTTGTTCAACATGCTCGGCCCGCTTACGAATCCGGCCGGCGTGAAGCACCAGGTGGTCGGGGTCTTTACTCAAGCCCTGTGCCGTCCACTGGCCGAAGTGCTGCAGCGCCTGGGCAGCAAGCATGTGCTGGTGGTGCATTCGAAGGACGGCCTGGACGAGTTCAGCCTGGCCGCGCCGACCTTCGTCGCCGAACTGAAGAATGACCAGATCACCGAGTACTGGGTCGAACCGGAAGACCTCGGCATGAAGAGCCAGAGCCTGCACGGCCTGGCCGTCGAAGGCCCGCAAGCGTCGCTGGAACTGATCCGTGACGCGCTGGGCCGGCGCAAGACCGAGAACGGGCAGAAGGCAGCCGAGATGATCGTACTTAACGCCGGCGCCGCCCTGTATGCAGCCGATCATGCGATGACCCTGGCGCAAGGTGTGGAACTGGCTCATGACGTGCTGCACACCGGGCTGGCCTGGGAAAAACTGCAGGAGCTGGGTGCGTTTACCGCGGTATTCAAGGTGGAGAACGAAGCATGAGTGTCCCGACGGTGCTGGAAAGGATCATCGCCCGCAAGTTCCAGGAAGTGGCCGAGCGTAGCGCACGCGTCAGCCTCGCCGAGCTCGAGGCCATGGCCAAGGCGGCCGATGCGCCGCGTGGCTTTGCCAAGGCCCTGATCGAACAGGCCAAGCGCAAAAAGCCGGCGGTGATTGCCGAAATCAAGAAGGCCTCGCCCAGCAAGGGCGTGATCCGCGAGAACTTCGTGCCAGCAGACATCGCCGTCAGCTACGAGAAGGGCGGTGCGACCTGCCTCTCCGTGCTGACCGACGTGGACTACTTCCAAGGTGCCGACGTCTATCTGCAACAGGCCCGCGCTGCGGCTACGTTGCCGGTGATCCGCAAGGACTTCATGGTCGACCCGTACCAGATCGTCGAAGCCCGTGCCCTGGGTGCCGACTGCGTTCTGCTGATTGTTTCGGCACTCGACGATGTAAAAATGGCCGAGCTGGCCGCCACTGCCAAGGACGTCGGCCTCGATGTGCTGGTGGAAGTGCACGACGGTGATGAGCTGGAGCGTGCGTTGAAGACCCTCGACACGCCACTGGTCGGGGTCAACAACCGCAACCTGCACACCTTTGAGGTCAGCCTCGAGACCACTCTTGACCTGCTGCCGCGCATCCCACGCGATCGCCTCGCTATCACCGAGAGCGGCATCCTCAACCGTGCCGATGTCGAGCTGATGGAAATCAATGAGGTGTATTCGTTCCTGGTCGGCGAAGCCTTCATGCGCGCCGAGCAGCCGGGGCTGGAGTTGCAACGGCTATTCTTCCCGGACCAGGTGAAGAAAACCGTGGTTCAGCCACTGGACTGATCGAGTCGAAGCCGGCGTTTGCCGGCTTTTTTGTTTGTGTGCCATGGCCCTTTCGCGGGTAAACCCGCTCCTACAGGTTTCTCATATTGCTCCTGTGGGAGCGGGTTTACCTGCGAAAGGGGCGAGAGAACAACATCAAAGGTGGATCAATGACCGATCAACCCCTGGCCCTGACCGTCGAACAAGGCCTGCACGCCGAACAGGACCTGTTGGCCGCCGTGTGCCGCGGTGAGCGCGAATCCGGCGTGCTGTTCTGGCGCCCGACCGACCATGCCCTGGTGATGCCACGACGCATGAGCCGCCTGGATAACTTCGAAGCTGCCTGCGCCGAGCTGGCAATCGCCGGCTGGCCGGTGTTGCTGCGTGAAACCGGTGGTGAGCCGGTGCCGCAGTCCCACGCCACGGTGAACATCGCACTGGTCTATGTGGCGCCGCGCAGCGAAGGCGACCATGGGCGGATCGAGAACGCCTACGAGCGTCTGTGCCTGCCGTTATGTGATGTGTTGCGCGAATGGGGCGGGGTGGCTTCGGTCGGTGAAATCGACGGCGCATTCTGTGACGGCCGCTACAACGTCAACCTCAATGGCCGCAAGCTGGTCGGCACTGCCCAGCGCTGGCGCCAGGGCCTGGGTGGCAAGCGCCCGGTGGTGCTGGTGCATGGCGCACTGTTGCTGGATAACGAGCGCGAATCGATGGTGGCGGCGGTGAACCGCTTCAACGAGTGCTGTGACCTGGAACAGCGCTGCCGCGCTGATAGCCACATCGCCCTGCATGAAGTGGTGCCCGAGGTACCTTGGTTCGAGCGCCTTAACCAGGCTTATGCCGATGTGATCGGGGCATTGCCGAAGGATTAACGGGTACCGTAGACCACCATGGTCTTGCCCTTGACCTGCACCAGGCTGCGCTCCTCGAGGTCCTTGAGCACGCGGCCGACCATTTCACGGGAGCAACCGACGATCCGGCCGATCTCCTGGCGGGTGATCTTGATCTGCATGCCATCAGGGTGGGTCATGGCGTCGGGCTGCTTGCACAGTTCGAGCAGGCAGCGGGCAACCCGGCCGGTCACATCGAAGAAGGCCAGGTCACCCACCTTGCGTGTAGTGTTGCGCAGGCGCTGGGCCATCTGGCTGCCGAGTGCATAGAGGATTTCCGGGTCCTGGCGGGCCAGTTCGCGAAACTTGTCGTAGCTGATCTCGGCCACTTCGCACTCAGTCTTGGCGCGCACCCAGGCACTGCGCTGATGCTCCTGGCCAACTGGCTCGAACAGGCCCAGCTCGCCAAAGAAATCGCCGTTGTTGAGGTAGGCGATGATCATTTCATGGCCTTCGTCGTCCTCGATCAGGATGGTCACCGAACCCTTGACGATGAACGACAGCGTTTCGGCCCGGTCGCCCGCGCAGATGATGTTGCTCTTGGCCGCATAACGGCGGCGCTGGCAGTGTCCGAGCAGTTTGTCGATGTTCTTGATCTTGGCGGGAAGGGCTGAGGAGACCATCACGAAATCCTGTTCGATGCGACGCATTGGCTTTTATAGAGTTGGCTTGGCACGGTGCGCCAGGCATTTGGCGCCAGCTTATCAGACACTTTCGCTTGTATCGGCATAAAAGCGACGTGTCTTGAGCTTTTCCGACAGCGCCACAAGGACTAAGCTGACACCCTTTTACGAAATCGGGAGTCCGGATAGATGAAGGCACGCATCCAGTGGGCCGGTGAAGCGATGTTCCTCGGCGAGTCGGGGAGCGGCCATGTCGTCGTGATGGACGGCCCACCCGAAGCCGGCGGCCGCAACTTGGGCGTACGCCCGATGGAGATGCTGCTGTTGGGCCTCGGTGGCTGCAGCAGCTTCGACGTGGTCAGCATCCTGAAGAAGTCGCGCCAGGCCGTGGAAAGCTGCGAAGCCTTCCTGGAGGCCGAACGTGCCAGTGAAGACCCCAAGGTGTTCACCAAGATCCACCTCAACTTCGTGGTCAAGGGGCGCGGGTTGAAGGAGGCGCAGGTCAAGCGTGCGGTGGAGCTGTCGGCCGAGAAGTACTGCTCGGCCTCGATCATGCTGGACCGCGCGGGCGTCGAGATCACCCACGGTTACGAAATCGTCGAACTCGCGTGACATGCGGGAGCGCCTGAGGTTCAGGCGCTCTGCTTGCGTAGTCGCTCAACGCCAAGCAGCAGTGCGAGCCCTGGGATGAGGGCGAGCAACAACCAGTGCGCGTTGACGCCCAGCAACATGACCCGTTCCAGATCGCTCCAGGTGCTGCCGTAGCTTTCGGCAAAGTTCACGCACTGCAGTTGCGCAACGATGATCGCAAGCAGCACAAAAACGCCGATGAGTGTTCGACGGCTGTGGATAAAGCAGCCGAGCAGAAGGAACATCAGTTGCACTGGGGCGGTGAACAGCAACAGTTCGAGCGCGCTGTTGCTATTGGGCTCGACGAGATATGGCAGCTCCAGGCTGAACCCGGTTTGCTTGAGGCTGGCTGTCATCAGGCAAACGAAGAGATAGGCAACCAGTATCAGCCCCAGGCCTTGCAACAGGCGGGCGATGAACATTCGAATGCTCAACGGCGCAACGCCGGGAGCAGTTGCAAAAGGCTGACAGGCACTTTTGCTCGTAGGTGTGCGCTCAATGCTTCCCGTCGCTTCTGGTAGAGCACACCCAACCCGATAACCGCAAGGCCGATCAGGGTCAGTACTACAGGGAACAGCAGGGAATCGGCGAATACTTCGTAGGAAAGGTACCCAAGGTAAGCCGCCACCCCCATCGCTCCGAACACCATGAATACCGGCCTGCGCAAAAGCACAGCCAGGCCCATCAGGCCCAGGTTGATCAGGCAGTACACGATCTTGCCCCATTCGCTGCCGCTGTCCATCAGCGTCAGTCCGCCCCAGAATGCCGCCAGCCCGGCGAGGTACCCCCAGAAGGCGTAATCGCGTGCGGTGCGCCCGTCCACCACGAGAAACACCAGCAGCATGCCCAGTCCGAACCACAGCGATACGGTACGGCGTTGCTCCCAGTCGAAGACATCGCCGTAAAACCATTCGGTGAGGTCCATCGACATGAACCACAGCGCCACGGCAATCGGCATGACGATGAAAGGGAAGGGCACCAGGCGCAGCATCAGCAGGCCGGCGAGCACGGTTGCCGCCTCCATGACCAGCCAACCGCCCTGCACATAGGTGTAGTACTGGTGATAGTCGCCTTGGGCATCATCCATTGGCCACCATCCGAGCAAGCGCTCGATGGCGAATACCGCCAGCGGCACGATGCTGACCGCCACCGCCGCCAGTACCCCTGCGGCGATGGGTTGGCCTCGGCGTTGCAGTGACAGGGCGAACAGGGTGATCGCTGCGATGTAGAGCAGTGCGATGGCCAGCAGCGCAGAGTCGCCGATGCGCATCCAGGCTTCCGTGAGCAACCAGCCCATGGCGCCCATAATCAGCAGCGCGCCGAAATAGAATGCCACGTGAGCCAGTTGGAAGCTGCCGGAGGTTTGTGGCTGCTGGCGCAGGAAGTCCAGCAATGCCCGGTCCTGGCCGGGTTGCAGTATCCCGGCGCTTACGGCGCGTGCCAGGTCCTTGGCGTCGAAGCGTTCCATCCGGGTTACCTCAGATGCGGTAGGTGCTCTTGGTCATGACCTTGGCCAGCAGGCTCATACCGAAGCGGACCGGTGCCGGGAAACGATAGCCACCAGCTTCCAGGGCCGATTCAGCGTGGTGCTCCTCATCGATGCGCATCTGCTCGAGGATCGCTCGGGACTTGCCGTCGTTTTCAGGGATCTGCTCAAGGTGCTCGTCCAGGTGTTTGCACACCTGATGCTCGGTAGCCGCGACGAACCCCAGGCTGACCTTGTCGCTGACCAGGCCGGCGAGGGCGCCGATGCCGAAGGACATGCCATAGAACAACGGATTGAGCACGCTGGGGTGGCTGTTGAGCTGGCGAATACGCTGCTCGCACCAGGCCAGGTGGTCGATTTCTTCTTCGGCCGCATGCTCCATGGCCTTGCGTACCTGGGGCAGCTTGGCGGTCAGGGCCTGGCCCTGATAGAGCGCCTGGGCGCAGACTTCACCGGTGTGGTTGATGCGCATCAGGCCGGCGATGTGGCGGGTTTGCTGCTCGTCGAGTTCAGCGTCCGGCTGGATGATCGCCGGGGACGGGCGGGCAGGTTGGCCGCTGAAGGGCAGCAAGGTGCGCATGGCGGTATCGGCCTGCAGCAACAAGCGGTCGAGCGGCGAATAGTGACGTTCGGTAGCCATCGGGCACCTCCGCAAGAGTGTGCCCGACAGTTTACCGCAATCGGTTGAACCGAGCTTGCCTTGGATCAGCCCGGTGGCCAGTGCATCTGGCGCTGGCCGAGCACATGCATGTGGATGTGGTAGACGGTCTGGCCGCCTTTCGGGTTGCAGTTCATGACCACCCGGAAACCTTCCTCGCAGCCCTGCTCGACGGCCAGGCGCTGGGCGGTGAACAGGATGTGGCCAGCCAGGGCCTTGTCCTCTTCGGTCAGGTCATTGAGGGTGCGGATATGTTTCTTCGGGATGACCAGGAAATGTACCGGCGCCGCGGGGGCGATATCCTTGAAGGCCAGAATCTGGTCATCTTCATAGATGATATCCGCCGGGATTTCCCGGTTGATGATTTTGAGGAATAGATCGTCCACAGCACTTGCTCCATGGTGAGTGTCCGGGCCGAGTGTACTGAGCCCGATGCCGCTCGCCCAGTGGTTATTCCATGCCGACCGGGCAGTAGCGCCGATGGATCACCCCGGCCAGTTTGCGCGTAAGCCAGCGTGGCAGCAGGCGCGGGGCGAAGGCCAGCCAGCGGTTGCGTCGGCCAGGCATGATCAGTGCGTGGTTCTTGTCCAGGGCGCGGACGGTGTACAGGGCAATTTCCTCGGGGCTGGGGCTGCCATCGAGCTTTGGGATGCTGCGCCGTGACGAGCGTACAGGCCCAGGGCACAACACCGAGACCTTGATCCCAGTGCGCCGAAGCTCCTCGCGCAACGCTTCGGAAAAGCTCAGCACATAGGCCTTGCTGGCGGCATAGGCAGCCATCCAGGGGCCGGGTGCGACGCCGGCGAGCCCCGCGACATTGAGAATCTGCCCACCGCCCTGGATCGCCATCAGGTTGCCAATGGCATGGCACAAGCGGCTCAGGGCGAGGATGTTGACCTCAAGCAGATCCTGCTCGTCGGCCCACTCATGGGCGAGAAACGGCCCGTAAGTGCGCTGCCCGGCGCAATTGACCAACAAGTCGATACGCCGCTCGCCTTCCTCCAGCTCAAGCACGAAGCCCGAAAGGCGCAAGGGCTGGCTGAGATCGCAGGCACGGAACAGCACTTCGACCCCGAACCGTTGGGTGAGCTCGATGGCTACCGGTTCCAGCGTCTCGCGCTGGCGTGCCACCAGGATCAGGTTGCGCCCGCGCCGCGCCAGTGCCTCCGCCAGGGCGAGGCCCAGGCCGCTGGAGGCTCCGGTGATCATGGCGTAACGGGTCATGCAAGGCTCCTGGGGCGTTGGGGGCGCCTAGTGTACAGCCTGGCCGATTTGCTACAAGGCGTTGCCGCGTAGCTGCTGGCTACGATCAAGGGCCTCCTGGTATTCGTCGTGCAGACGCTCGATCAGCTTGGCGACGTCAGGCAGGTCGTGGATCTCGCCAACGCCCTGGCCGGCGGACCAGACGGTTTTCCACGCCTTAGCCTCATCGTCCAGTGGCTTGAGCTTGCCGGTTTCATGGTTGCTTTTGAGCGTGTCGAGATCGTAACCGGCCTGCTCCAGGCTCTGGCGCAGGAAACTGGCCGGGATGCCGGAGACCGCCGGGGTGTGCACGATGTCGGCTGCGCCTGCATCCAGGATCATCTGTTTGTAGGCGTCCTGGGCCTGGCTCTCCCGGGTGGCGATAAAGCGTGTGCCCATGTAGCCAAGGTCGGCGCCGAGCATTTGAGCGGCCAGCAGTTGGTTGCCGTGATTGAGGCAACCGGCCAGCAGGATGGTCTTGTCGAAGAACTGACGGATTTCCGCAACCAGCGCGAACGGGCTCCAGGACCCGGCATGGCCGCCCGCGCCCGCGGCGACGGCAATCAGCCCATCGACACCGGCTTCGGCGGCTTTCTCGCCATGGCGGCGA
Organism: Pseudomonas sp. MWU13-3659; assembly: GCF_023757525.1. Classification (NCBI taxonomy): domain Bacteria; kingdom Pseudomonadati; phylum Pseudomonadota; class Gammaproteobacteria; order Pseudomonadales; family Pseudomonadaceae; genus Pseudomonas; species Pseudomonas sp. MWU13-3659. The sequence goes on from NZ_JAMSHW010000024.1 coordinate 61,047, forward strand.
GTGGTGACGTCATGAAACACCAGGCCACCATAGCGGTGTACCGCATCCACCACTTCTTTCACCGCCCCCAGGCTGGTGATGACGATCGGCACGCGATGCTCGACGCACAGTGCCAGGTCGGCCTGCAGGCGCGGATTGCTCTGGTGCACGATCAGGTTCACCGCATAAGGCGCTGGTGCCTGCAGTAGTGCCAGTCCAGCCTCGATTTCTTCCAGCCAGGTTTTGAAACCCGCACTGTCGCGCTGGTTGAGCGCGGGAAAACTGCCCACCACGCCATTGGCGCAGCAAGCCAGCACCAACCCAGGGTTGGAGATCAGGAACATCGGTGCGGCCACCAACGGCAAGCGCAGGCGTTGTTCGAGCAGGGCGGGCAGGGACATGGCGAAACTCCTGTAGGCGGTGGTTAATCGTCAGAACGGTTTGACCACCACGAGAATTACGATGCCCAGCAAGATGAGGACGGGCACTTCGTTGAACCAGCGGTAGTAGACATGGCTGTGGGTGTTGCTGCCTGCGGCGAAGCGTTTGCGCTGGGCGCCGCACATGTGATGGTAGACGGTGAGCACGGCTACCAGTGTCAGCTTGGCGTGCAGCCAGCCCTGGCTCAGCCAGCCGGGGTTGAGGTAGAGCATCCAGCCGCCGAACACGTAGGTGGCGATCATCGCCGGGTTCATGATGCCCCGGTACAGCTTGCGCTCCATGGTGATGAAGCGATCCAGGCTTACGCTGTCCTGGCTTTGGGCGTGGTACACGAACAGGCGTGGCAGGTAGAACAGGCCGGCGAACCAGCAGACCACGCTGACGATATGCAGCGCCTTGATCCATAGATAGAGCATGGGGAGTTCCTTCAGGTTTTCACGGTCGTCAGATAGTAGAGTCCCAGCGCCCGAAGGGACATCCCAAGAGTTGTTACAGGTCTTGCGCGCCCCTATTATCGTGCGCTTTCCAGTCGGTTCGTTGATAAGGGGCAAGCGTTATGATCAAGGTCGGTATCGTTGGCGGCACGGGCTACACCGGTGTCGAACTGCTTCGTCTGCTGGCGCAGCATCCACAGGCCGAAGTGGCGGTGATCACTTCGCGTTCCGAGGCGGGCGTGGGGGTTGCCGACATGTACCCGAACCTGCGCGGCCATTACGACGGGCTGACCTTCAGCGTGCCTGACAGCAAGACCCTCGGCGCCTGCGACGTGGTGTTCTTCGCCACCCCGCACGGCGTCGCCCACGCCCTGGCCGGCGAATTGCTGGCGGCGGGGACCAAGGTCATCGACCTGTCCGCCGATTTCCGCCTGCAGGACGCCGCTGAATGGGGCAAGTGGTACGGCCAGCCACATGGCGCGCCCGAACTGCTCAAGGATGCGGTCTATGGTCTGCCCGAAGTGAACCGCGAGAAGATCCGTCAGGCGCGCCTGATCGCTGTGCCCGGCTGCTACCCGACCGCTACCCAGCTGGGCTTCCTGCCGCTGCTGGAAGCTGGCCTGGCCGACCCAGCGCGCCTGATCGCCGACTGCAAGTCGGGTGTGAGCGGCGCCGGCCGTGGCGCTGCGGTGGGTTCATTGTTTTGCGAGGCGGGCGAAAGCATGAAGGCCTATGCAGTCAAAGGCCATCGTCACCTGCCGGAAATCAGCCAGGGCCTGCGCCTGGCCGCGGGCAAGGACATCGGCCTGACGTTCGTGCCGCACCTGACCCCGATGATCCGCGGCATTCACGCCACCCTGTACGCCACGGTCGCCGACACCTCCGTGGACCTGCAGGCGCTGTTCGAGAAGCGGTATGCCAACGAACCGTTCGTCGACGTGATGCCGGCCGGCAGCCATCCGGAAACCCGAAGCGTGCGCGGCGCCAACGTCTGCCGCATCGCCGTGCACCGGCCGCAGGGTGGCGATCTCGTGGTGGTGCTGTCGGTGATCGACAACCTGGTCAAGGGCGCATCCGGACAGGCGGTACAGAACCTGAACATCCTGTTCGGCCTGGATGAGCGCATGGGGCTGTCCCACGCCGGCCTGTTGCCGTAAGCCGCCTCCCTGTATCAAGGCCCGCTCCGCGCGGGCCTTTTTCATGGGCGCGACTAAAGCCGCACAATTCTTGACCGATTTTCTCGGAGAAGCGGATAATGCGCGACATCGAGTTTTATGGCGGCACTGCGCCGGGAGAATCAACATGAGCGTCGAATCCTTCACCCCCACGGCTTTGGAGTTCACCCCAGGGGCTGCGCACAAGGTGAAGACTCTGGTCAGCGAAGAGGGCAATGACCGTCTGAAGCTGCGGGTATTCGTGACCGGCGGTGGCTGCTCGGGCTTCCAGTACGGCTTCACCTTCGATGAGGACGTGGCCGAGGACGACACCATCGTCGAGCGTGAGGGTGTCGCGCTGGTGGTCGATCCGATGAGCTTCCAATACCTCGCTGGCGCCGAGGTGGACTATCAGGAAGGCCTGGAAGGTTCGCGCTTCGTGATCAAGAACCCGAATGCCACCACTACCTGTGGTTGCGGCTCGTCGTTCTCGATCTGATCGTCGTGCTGCAATGCAAAACGCCGCGCAATTGCGCGGCGTTTTGCATTCTGCAAGGCGGCTATGCCGGGTAGATGGCGCCGAGGATGCGCAAGCCTTTGGCGGCGGTCACGCTTGGGCGGTTGGCGGGGATGCCCTCCAGGCAGCAGTGGGCCAGCCAAGCGAAGGCCATGGCTTCTACCCAGTCAGGGTCCACGCCATGCGCCGCCGTGCTGGCAACCTTCGCCGTGGGCATCAATGCTGCCAGGCGGGCCATCAGCGTTCCATTGCGAGCGCCCCCGCCACACACCAGCAACGACTCGGTAGCGTCCTGGGCCTGGCGCAGTGAGTCGATGATGCTGGTGGCTGTCAGTTCCAGCAGAGTGGCCTGGACATCTTCAGCCCGGTACGCAGGCAAGCGCGCAAGGTGTGTATCCAGCCAGGACAGGTTGAATACTTCGCGGCCAGTACTTTTCGGACCGCTCCCGGCAAAGAACGGATCACTCAGCAACGCTTCAAGCAGGTCGGGTTGGATTGCACCACTGGCCGCCCAGCTGCCATTGGCATCAAAGGCCAGGCCTTGCTTGCGTTCGACCCAGGCGTCCAGCAGTACGTTGCCAGGCCCGCAATCGAAGCCATGCACTGGTTTGTTCTGCTCGATCAGGCTCAGGTTGCTAAAGCCGCCCACATTCAAGATGGCTACTCGCTGGCCGAGATGCCCGAAAAGGGCCTCGTGAAAGGCCGGTACCAGCGGCGCACCCTGGCCTCCAGCCGCCACGTCCCGGCGGCGAAAATCACCCACCACGCAGATGCCGGTCAGTTCGGCGAGCAATGCCGGGTTGCCAATCTGCACGGTAAAACCGCGAGCGGGTTCATGGCGGATGGTTTGGCCATGACTGCCGATGGCGCGGATAGCGTCAGGCTTCAGGCCTTGAGTGGCCAGCAGATGATTGATGCCGTGGGCGGCGAGGCCGGCCCAGCGATTCTCCGCCAGGGCTGCACGCGCAATCTCGTCCGAGCCGCTGGCGCAAAGGCCGAGCAAATCCTGGCGGAGATCGGCGGGCATGGGGATGTAATGGGTGGCGAGCAGCTTTGGCTGCTCGAGCTGTTCGATCAGAGCAATGTCCAGGCCATCGAGGCTGGTCCCGGACATTACCCCCAGGTAGAGCGCCATGCCGTCAGCGCTTGTTGGCGGCGAGCAGGGTGGCCTTTTCCTGATCCATGCGGGCGATCAGGGGTTGGCTCTGCTGATTGAAGCGTGCGCGTTCGGCCTTGGCGATCGGGTCGGCCATCGGCACCTTCTGGCTCAACGGGTCGACGTGCACGCCATTGACCTGGAACTCGTAGTGCAGGTGTGGGCCGGTCGACAGGCCGGTGGTGCCGATGTAGCCGATGATCTGGCCTTGCTTCACGCTGCCACCCGTCTTGATGCCCTTGGCGAAGCCCTGCATATGACCGTAGAGGGTCTTGTAGGAGTTGCCGTGGGCAATGATCACGGTATTGCCATAGCCACCGCGACGGCCTGCCAGTTCGATGCGGCCGTCGCCGGCGGCCTTGATCGGGGTGCCGCGGGGGGCGGCGTAGTCCACACCTTTGTGGGCGCGGATCTTGTTGAGGATCGGGTGCTTGCGGCCAGCGGAGAAGCGCGAGCTGATGCGGGCGAAATCCACCGGGGTGCGGATGAACGCCTTGCGCAGGCTATTGCCGTCGGCGGTGTAGTAGTTGGTGTTGCCCTGCTTGTTGGTGTAGCGCACAGCGGTGTAGGTCTTGCCGCGGTTGGTGAAGCGGGCGGAGAGGATGCTGCCGGTGCCGACCACCTTGCCATCCATCATCTTCTGCTCGTAGACCACGTCGAATTCGTCGCCAGGGCGGATGTCCTGGGCGAAGTCGATGTCATAGCCGAGGATCTTGGCCATGTCCATGGTCATGCTATGTGACAGCCCGGCGCGTTGGGCCGAGGCCGACAACGAGCTCTTGATCACGCCGTGCGCGTAGGCGGTGCGTACCACCGGTTTGCTGACTTCGCGATCGAAGGTGAAACCCTTGTCGGTGCGGGTCAGGCGAATGGTCTCGAGATTACTGACCTTGCTATGCAGGCTGGTCAACTGGCCATCTTTGTCCAGTTCGAACTGCAGCACCTGGCCGTGCTTGAGCTGGCTGAACTGCTTGGCCTGCTTGTTGCTGGCGAGGATGTCGTGGACGGCGTTGGCAGGCAGGCCGACCTTGTTGAACAGGGTTGAAAGGGTATCGCCGCGGGAGACGACCACTTCACGATGGCCAGGTGCCTTCTCTTCTTGCTTGGCGACAGGCGCGGGTTCGCTCTTGGTCTGGGCGGTGTCCGCCTCATCGCCTTCGATCTGGGCGAAAGGGGAGTCGGTGTTCTGCTCGGTCTGCACCAGCGGCGCGGCCCGGGATTCGTCCTTCAGTTGCTCGGCCGGGCTTTCCAGCTCCAGGCTGAGGGTGGTTTTCTTGGCTTCGACTTCGCTGGAAGGGAAGACCAGCAGCGCCAGGCTGAGCAGGGCAGCGATGCCGCTGGCGGCCAACAGATGGCTTTTCGGATAAAGCGGGGGCGCTTTAGGCGTTTCGTTGGTCATAGGTGAAGTGACTTTGAAAAAATGAAATGGAAAAGATGAATGACATGATGAAGATGAAATAACTGTATAAAATATAACCAAATCCGTTCTCGCGCAAGGGCGCGTAGACGCCGTGGCGCGTCGTTCGGGTCACATTTCATTGCGAAACTTGTAATTGATGGCCGATCTTGTATGGTTGGCTCCCCTTGAATCTGAGCCTTGCGGGTCTGTCTATGAAGTCGGTTGAAGAGCAGCTGGCGCTTATCAAGCGCGGTGCGGAAGAGGTATTGGTCGAGTCGGAACTGGTGGAGAAGCTCAAGCGCGGCGAACCGCTGCGCATCAAGGCGGGCTTCGATCCAACCGCGCCCGACCTGCACCTGGGCCACACCGTGCTGATCAACAAGCTGCGCCAGTTCCAGGAGCTTGGCCACCAGGTCATTTTCCTGATCGGCGACTTCACCGGCATGATCGGTGACCCGAGCGGCAAGAGTGCCACGCGCCCGCCGCTGACCCGCGAGCAGGTGCTGGATAACGCCGAGACGTACAAGCAACAGGTGTTCAAGATTCTTGATCCAGCGAAAACCGAGGTGGCGTTCAACTCCACCTGGATGGATCAGCTCACGCCTGCCGACTTTATCCGCCTGGCGTCCCAGTACACGGTCGCGCGCATGCTCGAGCGTGACGACTTCGACAAACGCTATACCAGCAATCAGCCGATCGCGATCCATGAGTTCCTCTATCCGCTGGTACAGGGGTATGACTCCGTGGCGCTGAAGGCTGATGTGGAACTGGGTGGCACCGACCAGAAGTTCAACCTGCTGATGGGGCGTGAGTTGCAGCGCTCGTATGGGCAGGAAGCGCAGAACATTGTCACCATGCCGTTGCTCGAAGGGCTGGACGGTGTGAAGAAGATGTCCAAGTCGCTGGGTAATTATGTCGGCATCCAGGAAGCGCCTGGGGTGATGTACAGCAAGCTTGTGTCGATTCCGGATACCTTGATGTGGCGTTACTTCGAGCTGCTCAGCTTCCGCTCCATGGAAGAGATCGATCAGTTCCGTGCGGATGTCGAGAAGGGCGCTAATCCGCGGGATATCAAGATCAAGCTGGCTGAGGAGATCGTCGCTCGCTTCCATGGTGAGGAGGCTGCTGCCAATGCTCATCGTGCGGCGGGCAACCGAATGAAGGATGGCGAGTTGCCGGAAGACCTGCCGGAGATTGAAGTCGCTGCGGCGGAAGACCTGCCGATCGCTGCTGTGTTGAACCGTGCGGGGTTGGTGAAGAACTCGGCTCAGGCTCGGGACTTGTTGAGTGGTGGTGCCGTCAAGGTTGATGGGGCGGTAGTCGAGCGTGACTTCATGTTTGCGCTTGGCGCAACCCATGTGTGCCAGGCGGGGAAGAAGGCCTTTGCGCGGGTGACGCTGAAGGCGGAGTGAGGTTTGCTTCTTTATAGAAGGAGCGAAAGCGGGGAGGCCGAGAGGTCTCCCCGCTTTGTTTTTGGGGCTTCTATATAGAAAGCGTTGTGGCTGGCAGGTGCCTGTCTATGGATTGTGTTGGTTTTGAGAGGTGCCCGCCGAGGTTTCTCGGGCGCTCTCCAGATCGAGCGCCGCCCGCGCGGCGCATCGCGGATGAATCCGCTCCTACATCTGTTGCAACGTGCCGCACCTGCAAGGCCATGGTCGCCCGCCGACATACCGTGTCGCGGCCCTGTAGGAGCGGATTCATCCGCGAT
>NZ_JAMSHW010000025.1:0-63679 GCF_023757525.1 Pseudomonas sp. MWU13-3659
GAAACCCCGTCAACCTTTAATTTCAATAAATTCAAATAATTAGCGAGAAGACCGCATCACGGCCGCCGGGCGTGCGCTCAGCAGTTGCATCGCTCTGGGGATCGAGCGCCGCCTTGCGGCGCATCGCGGATGAATCCGCTCCTACAGAGGTTTGTTCCAAGCCCGTACACAGACAGGCAACCATGGTCTTGCAGGTGCGCCACGTTGCATATAGATGTAGGAGCGGATTCATCCGCGATACGCCGCGCGGGCGGCACTCGATCTCATAGGCGCTGCACCTCTAACGTCAAACGCTTGCAATCAACAGCTGGCGCTCTATTCAGGGCGTTCCATCGACCACGCTGATGATGACTATCGAAAGGCGCATCTGTTTGAGTGCAAAGGCCACCCTCTATAATCGCCCCGAATTGTCTCCTCGCTCCTCTCGCCTGCTCCAGGCGACACTCCCTTGGAATCCGCACCATGCCAAGCGCCAGCCAGGCCTCACACGGCCGTCCCGAACATGATCAGCAAAGCGTCAGCCAGCAATGGCTGGCAATTCTCTCGGTTGCCGTGGGCGCCTTCGCCCTGGTCACCAGCGAGTTCCTCCCGGTCGGGGTGCTCAACGATGTCGCCAGCGACCTCGGCATCAGTGCCGGCCACGCCGGGCTGATGGTGACCCTGCCCGGTATCATGGCGGCCCTCGCCGCCCCCTTACTGTCGGTGGGCATCGGCGCCCTGGACCGGCGCTACCTGCTGATCGGCCTGACGCTGATCATGATCATCGCCAACGCAGTCGTGGCCTACGCCACCGACTTCAGCCTGCTGCTGTTCGGCCGGGTACTGCTGGGCATCAGCATCGGTGGCTTCTGGGCCACCGCCATCGCCCTCAGCGGCCGCCTGGCGCCCAAGGGTGTGAGCGTGGCGCAGGCCACCTCGATCATCATGGTCGGGGTGACCCTGGCCACCGTACTGGGCGTGCCGGTGGGTACCTGGTTGAGCGGGCTGATGGGATGGCGCACGACCTTCCTGGTCACCGCGCTGGTGGGCATACCGGTGCTGCTGGCACAGGTTTTCCTGCTGCCACGGCTCAACCCGGACAAGGCCATCCGCATCAGCGACCTGCCTGCCCTGTTCGTCAACCCGAAGGCTCGGGTCGGCCTGATCGCGGTCCTGCTGATCGGCCTGGCCCACTTCGCCGCGTACACCTATGTCGCGCCGTTCTTCAAACACAACGCCAGTTTCGATGGGCCGACCATTGGCTCCCTGCTGTTGCTTTATGGCGTGGCCGGGGTACTGGGCAATATCTTCGCCGGTTTCGCCGCCAACCAGAGCGTGCGCCACACCTTGATGCTGGTGGCGCTGATGATCGGCGTCGGCACCGCGCTGTTCCCCTACTTCGCCACCAGCCTGACCGGCGCGGCGATGCTGATCGCACTGTGGGGCTTCGCCTTCGGCGCCTTCCCGGCCTGCGCCAGCATCTGGATGTTCGTCGTGGCGCCCAAGGATGTCGAACGCGGCATGCCCCTGTTCGTTGCCATGTTCCAGGTGATCATCGCCCTGGGTTCGTTCTTCGGCGGGCAGATCGTTGACCAGATGGGCAGCGCGGTGCTGTTCAGCCTGGCCACGGCGCTGGTTGGCTGCGGCTTTGTGACGGTGCTGGTACTGGGGCGTAGCGTCAGCAACAGCCTGGCAGCTCAACCTTCCTAATGCCTGGCGGCAGCCTTGCAGCGCTCGATCTCGAAGGCGCTGCAAGCGCTCTCGCCGCCACCTTTATAGCGCCCTCCTTCTATAACGCCTTCATCTCAGCAATGTCCCGTACCACAGCGTCCGCGGAGTGGTCGAACATCGCCTGCTCCTGCGCATCCAGGGGCAACTCGATCACTCGTGCAAGCCCCTCTGCCGCCAGTACGCAGGGCACCCCCATGGCAATGTCGTTGCGCCCATACTCGCCCTCGAGAATCGCGACCGTCGGCAGGATGCGATTGCGCCCATTGGCGATGGCATCCACCATCTGCGCAATGGCCACGCCCGGCGCATCGCAGGCGCTGCCCATTTTCTTCAAGCCCAGGATCTCGCCGCCGCCCTGGCGCGTGCGCTGCACAATCCGTTCTATCTGTTCACTGGAGAGAAAGTGAGACAGCGGCACCGAACCGATCGCGCAGCAGCGCATCAACGGCACCATGCTGTCGCCATGCCCGCCCAGAACCAGCGCCGTGATATCCCGGGCGGAAAAACCGGTTTCCTCGGCAATGAAGCACTTCATGCGCGCGGTATCCAGCACCCCCGCCTGCCCGAACACCTTGCCGCGCCCCAACCCGCTCAGGCTCCAGGCCCGGTAGGTCAGCACGTCTACGGGGTTCGACACCACCAGGACCGTCGCCGCCGGAGCATGCCGGTTGATGTCCTGCATGATGCCGTCGAGAATCGGCAGGTTGATGCTCAGCACATCCTGGCGCGACTGACCGGGCTTGCGCGGCACGCCCGCGGTGATCACCACCAGGTCGGAATCCTGCAGCATCTCGGCGTTGGCGCCGCCGTGAACCCGGGTATCGGAACCGGACTCGACGGCGGCCTGCCAGATGTCCAGCGCCTTGCCCTGCGCCAGGTCGCCCTGCACATCGACCAGCATCAACTCACGGCAGTACTCCTCCCGGGCGATGATCTGCGCCGCCGCCTCACCGACCATGCCGGCACCCACGATTGATAGCTTGTTCACCTCACACCTCTCTCAGCGTGCTGATCGCCGCACGCTCGGCTGTACAGAGAAGTATTGCCCGCCAAAGCCAAAGGGCCACTCGATTAGGGCCAGTCTTGCGCGCGATGCCTGGTAAAGCTGGGCCAGGGGCGACAAGCCGACGTGGCAGTTAACCCGCAGCGCTCGCCCCCCTTCGACGGCGTCGCATCATCCATGAATCCAGAAAGCACTCTCGGCAAACTGCTCGCCGTTCCACCAGTTGGCCGTCCCCGTCTCCATGCGGAAACTCCTTGCCCCAGCCTGACTCTGCAGCGGCGCCACCACCTCGCCACTGGCATCGCGCCTCGCGCTCTTCTGCGCCGTTTCAGGGACAACGGCAACGATGTGCCCGGACTTCCCTTCCGCCTTGCGCCGCGCAACGATCAGCGCTATGCCGCCCTGGTTGGCGGCCTGCTGCAATTTGCTCAGGGTGCCCGTCTGGCGCCAGCCAAAGTCGGGGCCAAAATCGCGCAGCCAGCGGAACAGGTCGTTGGCCCGCATTTCGCGCAGGGAGGTGCCGATCAGCGGCTCGACCGGCGTGCCCTGCGACAGCGTGATCAGGGCTTTCTCCGTCCACCACACCCGCGGCAGGTACGCACCTGCCAGCATGCAGTAGTCATGGCAATAGATATTGCAGAAGGTCAAGCCGTCCCTGGGCTGGTAGCGCTTGTGCGCCGGCTTGTCCACGGCCAGCCAGTCAACGATGGCCGCCAGTTCAGCGCGCAAACTGTCGGCCGAGTCACCAAGCCGCTGCGGCATGTTCGCTTCATTGAGTGAATGGGCACCGGCGAAATCGACCCGCCGCGTCACCACACCCGGCTTGCGTGGCATGGAGACGGCGACGATACCACTGGTAGGCGGTGATGCAGATGGGCTGACGACCGGAATGTCCTGTACCGTCGAATCTGCGATCAGGAATTTCTGTGCAACGAAACCGCGCAGCAAGGCACCGTTGAGTGACGTCTCCACCTCCACAAAACCATTGCGCACTTTGCCGGTGACGGTTCGCACTGGCTGGCCGTCCGGCAGGTTAGCGATCACGTTGGCTTGCGGCGGGTCGCTTTTGCGCGGTTCGCTGCGCATACGCAACGGGCTCTCGCGCGTGTCGACCCTGAAGAATTCTCCTTGTGCCGTCAGCTCGCTGGGAGGGGGCACCAATGAAAGCCCCGGCGCAGGCTGAGGCAACAGTGGGGGCTGGCCCTCCACGGCAACGGTGTGTGCCAAGCGGATGAAGTCGAAGAGGTGCTCGCCGTAGAACCGTTTTCCATCGAAAAAGCCTTGGCGCAGCCCTTTGCGGGGATTGAAGCCGCCGGTGTTGTAAGCAATACCGACGGCCGCAAGTTCCATGTCGCTGAGGGACGATCGCTTGCTCAGACCGAGTTGCTTGAGGCCGCGCTTCAATTCGGCAACGCTCAGTTGCAACGCATCGTCGAAGTTGACGTAGCGCCGTTGCAGGAAATAGTCGGGGTCGGTCTTGAAGAACTGCAAATCACGTTGGAATATCCCGAAGCCATGGCAAAGCTTGTCCGGGTTGCGGGCAACTTTGGCGTAACCGTCAATATGTTTGGCCATGTCCACCAGGGCCTGATGGGCAATGTCGAACATGGCCTGGCCGTTGGGGGCGGCCAGCAGTGCCGCCTTGTCCTTGGGGAAGGCCTGGCGCCCCTTCTTTGTATCCTGCTTGTTCACATCCAGGGTGTCGCCGACACAGAGTTCCAGGATCTCGGGCACCGGCAGGCCTTTGTTGCGCAGTACCGGCCAGACTTCTCCCGTTTCCTGGCACGCGATCGCGGCCATGAAGTCCACCGTCAAGGGCGTATTGGCTAGCGCAGGCGACATCTGGCTCTGAAACTGGTTCTTGAACCACTTCACATCGTTGGCGTTGGGCATGTGGGGGATCCTTGACCGGTGAGTCGCCGGTCCGCTTGCGCCCCCATCGCAAACTGCTGGTAAATGAATGACCTGACCTCTTCAGTAAAGTCTCGAACGTTCGAGTGTCAAGTTCATGGCGCGACTCGCCACTCAGCGGCCTTGAAACCAGTGGAAGCGGTGAATGCTGAATGCGCGAAAGCGGCTAGAGTCATTTTGATATCACCCCAACCAAATGGAAAACACCGCTCCACGGAGGACTCCATGCCCAGGTTCCCGCAAGCAGGTTTGACGACACTGTCCGCGCTTCTGATGTCCATGACCATGATCGCCTGCACCTCGACGGATCGCGTCATGACGCCCTATGAGAACGAACTGAAGGTAGATAGCGTCAACGCAGTGAAATTCCACAGCATGCTCTATTTCCCCTCCGGGACAGCCCTCCACTTCCCCGGTTACGTGGTCGCGCTCGAAAAGAGCCCACAGCCGATCATCGGTGGTCCCAAGGTCAACAAAGAGAGCAAGAAGCTGTTTCACGCCGACGCTGCCTACTTCAAGGAGGAGGAAGACAGCAGCACCAATACGTCCCACCAGATCAATCGCATCCAGCGCCTGGATACCAAAGCGATGTTCGTCTCGCACATACTCAAGAATGGCGCGCTATTTGACCAGGCCACAGGCTACGTGGCCAAGTCCCATTGCTTTGTTTACAACGCTTATGTAAGCGACGCCGTGGCCGGCATCCGCAAAGACTACAACCTGACGAAAGTCAGTGACTGGAATGCCTGCAAAGCCCCGCATAAAGTGGAGCCGACTCAATCAAACCTCAAGAGTTTGTACCGAGAGAGCCAGCAAGCACTGGAGTTGCTCGAACACAACCTGACCGAGGACCTTGGCGGCTCTCGCTACACCCATGTCGTCGTCGTGGTCATGGGCTGGAACACCGCCCAGGACGAGGCCATACGCAATATCAACGACATTACGGGCAACCTGATGGCCGCGGCCTATGAAGTTGGCCAAGCGCAAAAGCAAACGCATGACCAGGCCAAGGCCCTGCAGAGCCTGCAGGTCTACAAGCCGTCAGACGAAGAGGCCATCGCCACCCGTCCCAAGACAGACGTCCTCGACACCACTCGCTTTCGCCCTCTCGTCATCGGTGTGACCTGGCCATCGTTCTGGTCCAACTCGTTCACCAACTTCTTCAGCTATGGCAACAAGGCCAACGACGCCGACGAAATTGGCCTGACCTGGCTGAACATGCTCATCAACCAGACCGTGCCCAATGCACTCGCGGCGTCCAAGAGCAAGGCCAAAGTCGTCACCATCGGCCACAGCTTCGGCGCGCGCGCCATGATGCGTGCGCTGTTCAGCTCGCCCGCGCTGGCGCCACAGCAGGCCTATCCGCAAAGCCATGTGGACCTGGCCGTGGGCCTCCAGGGCGCGGTCAGTATCAACCGCTTCACCGTCGGAGACGGCAAGGAAGGCGCCCCCTATCGGGATTTCGCAAAACTGCAGAACACCCATATCGCGCTCACTGCCTCGGAGCACGACGGCGCCGCCGGCGGGCCGGTTTTCTGGTACGACCCCTCCGGTTCGATCAAATCCTGGAACCTGGTCTGTGGGCCGGCAGCCCCGGCCAAGTCCGCCACATTCGACTGCTTGAAAGCCAGCGATACCTCCGCCACCCCGAATGGCCTGTTCAGCCTGTGCAAGGTAGGTGACAGCCATTGCACGGCATCGACGTTAAGTCGAGGCAAGGTCAGTTACATCGATGCATCCAACGGCATTACTCAATTCAACTCACCGGGCTCGGGCGGGGGTGCTCATAGCGATATCTACCGCCTTCCCATGGGTAGATTGTTGTGGCGCCTGGTCGAGCAATATGCGCCGAGCGCCGAGTCTCGGTCCGAGACGCCGTTAGCCGCCCAGTGAGTGCTGCGCATCAGCCCCGTGCCTGCCGCCGCTGACGACCGTCAGCGGCGGCGAATAGCGATAGACCTCAATGGCGACTGTTGGGAAACGGCAGCCGGGCCAAGATCCCGATGATCACGGCGGCGAATCGTCCATCAGGGTCCAGGTCAGGATCAAACACGGTGACCGTCATGCCCCGGCAACGTCGATCGGCCACGAAGGGCGTCATGATCTTCACCAGGTCGTCAGGCGCGATCCCTGGAGACCCCGGGGAGTCGACGGCGGGCATGCTGGCCTGGTCCAGCACATCGACATCGAGGTGAATCCAGAATCCTTGGGCGGCAGCCTGGTCAAGTACACCGCTGATACGCTGTACAACGGCATCGGGGCCGATCGCCAAGGCCTCGAAGATATCGATCCGGTTGATCGAGGTGTGGTTGATATCGGGCCATGCGAAATCCTCGTCGCGGCTTTCACGCTCACCCAGCTGCACGACGTGGGCATCGGCAACCAGCGGAGCCGTTATCCCCGGCCAATGCGTCGCCAGTGCTTCCCCACGGCCAGTCGCCAGGGCAAGGTCCATGCCTGCCACGGCGCCCAGCGTCTGCTCGGGGTCGTAATTGCCGGGATGACGGAAATCGCTGTGCCCATCGATATGGATCAGTGAAAGCAGCCCTGCCTGTCGCGCGCCTGCAAGTCACCTTGGCGCTTTCCCAGGCATCGCAGTAACGCTCAACCAGGGCAGCGGAGCATTGGCCAGCCGCTCGCGGGTGAGTGCCCGTGTCCGACCTATGGAAACGGGCAACCCCCGCCATGGCTACCATGGTTTGCGCATGAGGCTCTGGCCCAATCAGCGATGGAAACAGCGGCAGTACTTCTTCTGCCAGCTCCTCGATGATCTCCAACGGCGGGCGCCGCGCCATCTGCATGCCCAGTGCCGCATGATTGACCCCAGCCCTACGCCATGGCCTGGGCGATTACCCTGGGCTGGCGTCGATACCGCTACTGGCGCCTGTGTTGCTGCCGGTGGGCCGGCGCTGGATGAGCCGCAGGACTGCCTGCAATACCCGCTTCTGCAAGATGCCGAGCATGCCGACTGGACGTTGTGGTTGCAGGCTCATGGTGTCGCCCCCGACCACCGTAGCCGCCGCGGCCCGAGTTTTGATGAAAACTTGCTTTTGTTGCGCGCCGCCACCAGCGGCCAACCCTCTGCCTGCTCTGCGCAGTCATCGAGCACGGGATAACCGACATTGGCCATATCGGTTTTGCGTTCTTGTCGGCACTGAATTAGTCAAATATGATACTAAGTCTCATTTGCATCGATTCCGTGACCGCTAATGGCATCCGTCGATACCGCTCAGTTCACTGCTCTTTACGAACAGCAACACCGCTGGTTGCGTAGCTGGCTATATCGGCAATTGAGCTGCTCGCACCGCGCTGCTGATTTGATGCAGGACACCTTCATGCGTCTGTTGGTCAGCCACGAGGTGTTTGAAGTCCGCCAGCCTCGGCCTTTCCTGGCCAAGGTGGCACGCAGTGTCCTGTCCAACCACTATCGCCGCGCACGCTTGGAAAAAGCCTATCTGGATGCGCTCCGGACGGAAGACGAAAGCGTGCTGCCGGATTTGGCGACCCAATTGATTATTTTCGAGACGCTGGTTCGACTCGACGAAGCGCTATGCGAACTGGATGTCGCCGTCAAAAAGGCTTTTCTCTGGTCGCAACTGGATGGGCTCAGCCACGCAGACATAGCCGAGCGCCTGGGTATTTCAATCGCCACCGTCAAGCGCCATATCATCAAGGCGGGTGCGCGCTGCATGCTGGTGACGGCATCGCTGCAATGACGAGCAGCGCGAACGCCTTTACCCGGGAACCCTCGCTATCGCCGAAAATGTGTGAAGAGGCGATGGAGTGGTGGCTCGATATGCAAGAGGCCAATTTCGATTCACCCGCACAGGCCGCTTTCATGGCATGGCGTAATGAACACCCCTTGCATGCGCTGGCCTGGGAAAAAGCCTTGGCGCTGGGGGAGCAGCTCGACTCATTGCGCACCCGAGGCGATCCAGACCTCGCCCGACAGGCCCTGTTGCTCCCCTCCCCGGAAGGCCTGAGCAGGCGCCGAGCCATAAAGGGCCTGGCCTTGTTGCTGGCTGCAGGCACCGGCGCCTGGTTGAGCCGAGACAGCGAAATGGTGTCGCGGATAAGTGCCGACTACAGCACGGGTGTGGGCGAGCAGCAACGTATTGCGCTGGCCTCGGGTCTGTCGCTTGAGCTCAATACCCGTAGTGCGATAAACGCGCGTGCGACCGACCACCGCTGGCACCTTCGATTGCTCAGCGGCGAGGTCTTGATCGACACTGCCCTGAACCCGGCTCTGTTTATCGATACCGCCCAGATTCGGGCGCAGACGCCCTCGGCGCGCTTCACCATACGGCAGTTTGACAATGGCTCAACCCAGTTGGCGGTCTATCGTGGCTCGCTTCAAGTAATTGCGACTCAAGCCAGCCACTGGACTGCCCTGCAAGCCGGACAACTGGCTCGTTTCGGGCCACTAGGGATGCTCGACCAGCGTGCAATGCAAGCGTCCGCTCCCGCCTGGGCCGAAGGCATGATCGTCGCCAACGGGCAACCGCTTCAGGCGTTCCTCGATGAACTTGGCCGGTATCGTCATGGGCATCTTGGGTGCGACCCCGCATTGGCCAACCTGCAAGTATGGGGCACCTACCCGCTGGCGGACAGTGACCGAATCATCGATGCCGTCGCCCAGACACTGAAACTGGATGTACAGCGTTTCACTCGCCTGTGGGTCAACTTGCGCCCCCCACCCGCTAACGTTTGAAGTTTTTTCGTCCTCGATGAGCCGTTTTGATTTCTGGCGAGACTCATAGGCCATACATCAAAAATCATCGGGAAACTTCACATGCACCACCGCCGTATTTCGTCGTACTACGCAACCTCGCTCGCCACCACCCGTGGTTGCGCCGCAGCGGTGCTGATCGCCACTTCATCGCCCGTGTGGGCAGCCGCCGATAGCAGCGTGCAACACTATGAAATCCCCCCAGCGCCCCTGGGCACTGCGCTCAATCAACTGGGCCAGCAAGCCCATTTGTTGTTGTCGTTTCCCAATGACTTGATTGCCGGACAAAACAGTCCTGGCTTGAGTGGTGACTACACGGTCGACGGTGCTTTACAGGCGCTACTCGCGGGCAGCCAACTCATCGCGGTTCGCCAGCCGGATGGGCGATACACCCTTCAGCCAGCGCCGGTCTCCACCGCTCTGGAGCTTCAAAGCATTTCAATCTCGGGCAAGGCTCCCGGGTCGACTACAGAAGGTACCGGGCTCTACACCACCTACTCCTCCAGCAGTTCGACCCGTCTGAACCTGACGCCCAAAGAAACCCCGCAGTCGCTGACCGTCATGACCCGCCAGCGCCTGGACGACCAACGCCTGACCAATCTCAGCGATACCCTCGATGCCACACCGGGCATCATCGTGCTGCGCGACGGACTGGGTGCCGAATCCGACGGTTACTTCTCTCGGGGCTTCGAGATTCAGAACTTTGAAATCGATGGTGTGCCCACCGTCAAGCGCATGGACAATTACACCCAGAGCATGGCCATGTATGACCGTGTGGAGGTGGTGCGCGGTGCTACCGGCCTGATCAGCGGCCTGGGCAGCCCTTCAGCGACGATCAACCTGATCCGCAAACGCCCGACCGCCGAGGCTCAGGCCAGCGTTACCGCTGAAGCCGGTAATTGGGACCGCTACGGTACGGGCTTTGATGTGTCTGGCCCGCTGACCGAAACCGGCAATGTACGCGGTCGTCTGGTTGCCGACTTCAAGACCGAGCAGTCTTGGGTCGACCGCTACAAGCAGGACTCGCAACTGATCTACGGCATTACCGAGTTTGACTTGACTGAGGACACCCTGCTGACCATGGGCTTCAGTTATCAACGCACGGACGTCGACTCCCCCATGCGCTCTGGCCTGCCGACCCGTTTCACCGACGGCTCTCGCAGCAACCTCAAGCGCTCGCTCAATTCGGCTCAAACCTGGTCATACAACGACCATGAACAAACCAGCTTTTTCACCTCGATCGAGCAGCAGTTCGCCAATGGCTGGAGCGGGAAGATCGAACTGACCCACTCCGAAAACAAGTTCGACGAAGTCTTCAACTACGTCAACGGCAGCCTCAACCCGGATGGAAGCGGCACCACCCAGTTGCCAGTGCGCTTCTCCGGTATCCCGCGCCAGAACAACATCGATGCCTACCTGACCGGTCCGTTCGGACTTTTGGGCCGCGAGCACGAGTTGATCGCCGGCGTGACCTTGTCCAACTACTACGAGAGCGTGCCCAGTTACGGCGGCTGGAAATACGACTACTCCGGCTCTCCGGCCGGCGCGATCGACAACCTGCTGAACTGGAACGGCGGCTCGGTTAAACCGGCATTCGACGTCACTGGCAAATCCACTGCCGACGAAACCCAATACGCCGCCTACCTCGCCACGCGCCTGCACGCCACCGACGATCTCAGTATCTTGCTGGGTAGCCGCGTGATCGACTGGCAGCGCGACATCGAAGATAAGCCCTACAACGCAGAACACACCAAGACCAAGGAGTCGGAAACCGGCGTCTACATTCCGTATGCCGGCGTGGTATATGACGTCAACGACACGTGGTCGCTGTATGCCAGCTATACGAAAATCTTCAACCCTCAGTCGTCCTGGGTTCGCGACATCAACAATAAACCACTGGATCCGATGGAAGGCACCGGTTATGAAGTCGGTGTCAAAGGCAGCCACTTCGACGGCAAGCTGAACTCCAGCGTCGCGCTGTTCAAGATCGAGCAGGACAACCTGGCGATCTGGATCGATACCCCAGGCGGCAACACTTACAAGTCAGAACAGGGAACCACTACCAAAGGCGCTGAGTTCACCCTGGACGGAGAACTGGCTGAAGGCTGGCAGGCATCTGCCGGTTATGCCTATGCGGTCAGCACCGACGCTCACGACCAGCGTATCGTGACCACCCTGCCCCGCCACAGTCTGAAGACCTTCACCCGCTATCGCCTGCCGGGAATTCTGGACAAGGTCACCATCGGCGGCGGTGTGAACTGGCAGAGCAAAACCGGTGCCGACCTGCACACCTTCACTCAGGGCAGCTACGCCGTCACCAACCTCATGGCCCGCTACGACTTCAACCAACACCTGAGTGCGTCAGTCAATCTGAACAACGTGTTCGACCGCGAATACCTCAGCTATGCCGGTGATCACGGTATGTACGGCGCGCCAAGAAACATCATGACGGGTATCAAATACAACTTCTGACGTTCGCACGCTCGGTGCTGTACCCGGGCCATCGGTTCAATCCAGTATCAACGTCCGCACAACCCAGCGGAATGTACATTACTGGAAATCGATGGCTCGAAAGCGTGCGCCTGCGGCGCTCGACACTTGGTTTCGCGACGGTTTGAGCCATGGCAGATTCGACCCCGATAATCCCTCAGTCAAGAGCGCTGCGACTTGGCGAAGATGCTTCGACTGCGTTGCCAACGATAAGCTAGCCCCCTGTTACACTCGTCCCCTTGGACACTGAGAATTCGCAATGAAATGGACCACTGTAGTGCTCGCTGTTGCTCTCTCGCTGGGAGGATGCGCCGTGAGCAAACCCACCTGGAAAGCGACCTCTTCGACGGACGAGTCCACCAACAACACGACCATGATGGTCAGCACTGGCGACACAGAGTGTGCCAGCTGGTTCTTCACCAGGCCGGTGTACTACTTCCCGGTGATTCGCAAGGACGGTGATGAGCTTTTAGTTGGCGTGATGTCCGGCGGCAGGGCCAGGCTGCCGGTCGGTACCGTGCAACTGCTTGTCGATCAACATGAAGCCTGGACCATCACCCCGCAGGAAAACCCGGTGAGTCTCTCCCCGACCGTTTTCCCGAAGGATGTGACTGCCTCTGGTGAGCACGCTGAAATTGTCAAAAATGCCGAAAAGCAGGCCAGGGATTCCGCTACGCAAATGATGAGCCCCTACACGCTGGCCTCCGGCGAAAAAGCGAAGCAGATCATCCGGGACCTTGTGACTGGGCAAAAGCTGCAGTACCGAATTGTGGCTATCGATCAAGCTGCCTCGACCACAGGCGAAGCTGTCATCGATCGCTCGTTCTCTCAAGCCCTTCGTGCGATCGGCATCGACCCCGACACCTTGTGAGCAAATGCTGCTCATCACACCCTGGTGCCCGGCCGACTCTGTGGTTCACACCTACGCACTTCAGCCAGCCGGCGCTGCAAGCAGTCTGTGGCGCCGCGGTTCGATGAAATCGAACTGGCCGCAGTCAGCGAGTTTCCTGACACCCCGGAAGGCAATGTGCGGATTGCGCGCGCTTGCAAATCAGTACATTCGGTCAGGGGCCGTCTCAGCAAGAAACCCGGCGCGGTGGCCTAACGCTGTTCATTTAAGCGCTGGGCCGGCTGAATTGGGGCCGCTTTGCGCCCCATCGCGACACAAGGCCGCTCCTACATCAACCGTGTATGCCTTTATTTTGGTGGCAAGCGCGGAAATGTAGGAGCGGCCTTGCCGGGGCGCCGGACCGGCCGGAAAAGGCTGCGCAGCAGCCCCGGCATTCTTGAATGAACAGAATTAGGCACGGTGGCCGGTTATGAAATTGCACCCGGATTCGACCCGCACGGGTCGAAACAGCCAGATGCCTGCCCCCGTCACAGCAGCTCGGGGAAGGCAGCGCCAAGCAGGCCGGGGTCCTTCAGGATCGATGCACTGCTGGCGATATCCGGGGCCAGCCAACGGTCCTGGGTATAGGCCGGGACCCGTTCGCGCAACAACCGCCAGGCAACGTGGGTGCCTGCGCCAAAGCGCTGCTCCTTGAGGAACTCGAATGCCTGGGCCGCCAACAGGTACTCGATGGCGAGGATCTGCGTACAGTTCTCCAAGGCGCGGTGCAGCTTCAACCCGGCATTGGTGCCCATGCTCAGATGATCCTCCTGCAGGCCGGAGGTGACGTAGTTGTCGATGACGGCCGGTTGGGCCAGCTGACGGTTTTCGGCACAGAGTGAAGCGGCCACGTACTGGACAATCATCATCCCCGAGTTCACACCCGGTTGGCTGACCAGGAAGGCCGGCAAACCGCTGACCAACGGGTTTATCAGGCGATCCAGTCGACGCTCGGCAATCGCCCCGATCTCGGCCACTGCGATGGCCAGCAAATCGGCCGCCATGGCCACGGACTGGCCGTGCGGATTCGCTTGGGAAACCACTCGATATGCCTCGGGTGTACCCAGCAGCATCGGGTTGTCGGTCGTGGAGTTGAGTTCGGTTTCGATCTGCCTTGCCGCGTGTTCCAACTGATCGCGCGCGGCGCCATGAACCTGCGGAATCGAGCGAATGCTCAAGGCGTCCTGGGTGCGAATGCCCTGGCTGCTGGCAATGATTTCACTACCGTCCAGCAGGCGACGCAAATTGCTGCCCACACGCTGCATGCCGGGGTGGGGTTTGAGCGCGATGATTTCAGGGTCGAAGGCATCGAGCTGGCCGCGCAGGGCCTCGAAGCTCATGGCGCCGATAACGTCCGCCCATTGGCTCAAACGGGTGGCGTCATCCAGAGACAGGCAGCTCAGGCCGGTCATGCAAGGGGTGCCGTTGACCAGGCACAGACCATCCTTGGCCCCCAGTTTGATCGGCGCCAGGCCGACCTCGGCCAAGGCTTGCTGCGCCGGCACGATCTGGCCGCGATAGCTGACCTGGCCGACGCCCAGCAAGCTGATGCTGATATGGGCCATGTGGGTCAGATACCCCACCGACCCCTGTTTCGGAACCTGCGGCGTGATGTGCTGATTGAGCAGGGTCAGCAGCGCCTCGACCACCTTGCGCTGAAGGCCGGAACGGCCCTGGCAGAAGTTGATGATCGCCGCGCACATGATCGCCCGGGTCTGTTCGTCCGACAGCGCGGCACCCACGCCGCAGGCATGGCTGAGCAAGGTGTTGTGCGAGAGCTGGCTGAGTTGTTCGTCCTGCAACGAGACATTGCACAAGGCGCCAAGCCCGGTGTTGACGCCATAGGCGCGATCACCGCTGGAAACGATGCGCTGGACAATCGCCTGGGCGTTCTCGATCCGCGCCCAGGCCGATGGGGCCAGCTCAAGCTTCGCGCCATGCCGGGCCACAGCCACCACGTCCTGCCAGCGAACGGGCGCCTCGGCGATGATGATTTTTTCGGCAAACGACATACACGCGGTTCCTTAAAGCGAAGCTACGCGACGCTGCACGAAACGATCTACGTATTCGTCCGCAGGCTGGTAGAGGATTTCCTTCGGCGTGCCGACCTGGATCAGGCGGCCGTCCTTGAGAATGGCAATTCGGTTGCCGATGCGCACCGCTTCGTCCAGGTCATGGGTGATGAAGACGATGGTCTTGTGCAGGGTCTTTTGCAGCTCCAGCAACTGGTCCTGCATTTCGGCGCGAATCAGCGGGTCAAGCGCACTGAAGGCTTCGTCCATCAGGATGATGTCGGTGTCGGCAGCCAGGGCACGCGCCAGGCCCACGCGCTGGCGCATGCCGCCCGACAACTGGTGCGGGTACGATCGCTCGTAGCCCTTGAGGCCCACGGTGTTGATCCAGTGCAGGGCACGCTCCGTGCACAGGGTTTTGCTCTCGCCACGGACTTTCAGGCCGTAGGCGACGTTGTCCAGCACGGTACGGTGCGGCAACAGGCCGAAGCTCTGGAACACCATGCTGATCTTGCGCCGGCGGAATTCGCGCAGGGCTTGCATGTCGTATTGCAGAATGTCCTCGCCATCGACCAGGATCTGACCGCTGGTGGGGTCGATCAGGCGGTTGAAGTGACGCACCAGGGTCGACTTGCCCGAGCCCGACAGCCCCATGATCACGAAGATCTCACCGCTGCCGATGGACAACGAGAGGTCGTTGACCCCGACCACGCAGCCGGTTTCGGCCAGGACCTGCTCTTTGGTGTTGTTCTGGCGGATCAGGTTCAGGGCATCTTCGGTACGTGCACCGAAGATCTTGAACACATGTTTGACTTCGATCTTGTTCATCGTCTGCTTGCTGCTCATTTGCCCACCCCATGCCGTGGCCGGCCATAGGCCTGGGTAATGCGGTCGATCACGACCGCCAGAATCACAATGGCCAGGCCCGCTTCGAGGCCGCGCCCCACATTGAGGGTCTGGATGCCGACCAGGACGTCTTCACCCAAGCCACGGGCACCGATCATCGACGCGATGACCACCATCGACAGGGCCATCATGGTGGTCTGGTTGATACCGGCCATGATGCTCGGCAACGCCAGTGGCAACTGCACGCCGAACAGTTGCTGCAGGCGATTGGCACCGAACGCGTTGATCGCCTCCATGACCTCGCCATCCACCTGGCGAATGCCCAGGTCGGTCAGGCGAATCAGCGGCGGGGCGGCATAGATGACGGTGGCAAAGATTGCCGGTACCTTGCCCAGGCCGAACAGCATCAATACCGGGATCAGGTACACGAAGCTGGGCATGGTCTGCATGATGTCGAGCAGCGGCATCAACACCGCCCGCAGGCGATCGTTGCGCGCCGACAGGATACCCAGCGGGATGCCGACCAGGACCGAGATCAGCGTGGCTACCAGCATCAGCGCCAGGGTCTGCATCAGCTTGTCCCAGAGCCCGACCGCACCGACCAGAAAGAGCAGGCCGACGATCACCGCCGTGGGTACGGCTCTACGGGTGGCGTGCCAGGCGAGACCGCCGACGATGGCCAGCATCAGCCACCAGGGTGTTGCGCGCAGCAAACCTTCGAGGTTGACGATGGCCCACAGCAGGGTGTCGGAAATGTGCCGGAACACGTCACCGTAGTTGGTGACCAGCGCGTCGACCCAACCATTGACCCAGTCGGCAATGGAAAACGTGAAGTCTTTGGGAAACATGGATTTCTCTCGAGCAATGCATGAAGCGGACTGCTATGTGGCCTGTCCGGCAGGCGCCGGCCCCGCCCACACCCTCAGAGTGCCGCATCTACCTTTTTGGCTGCGTCTTCGCTGACCCAGCTGTGCCAAACCTCGGGGTGCTCCTTGAGGAACAACCTGGCCAGTTCCGCCGACTCGATACGATCCCTGCTCATGCGCGCCAGGTTCTGGTTCAGCAGATCGATCGGCAGATTGACCTTTTCCAGCACAGCCACCAGCTCCGGCGCCTGCTCGTGGAACGTCTTCGACACACCCACCTTGATGGTCACGGATTTATCCACGCCTGGCTTCTCGTCCAGCTTGACCAGCTCGGCCTGGCCCATCAGCGGGGTTGGCGACCAGTAGTAGAAGAGGATCGGCTCGCCACGCTTGTAGCTCGACAGCACGGCGGCATCCAGTGCCGGGCCGGTGCCCGGGCGGAAGTTGGTGTAGGTGTTTTCCAGGCCATAACGCTTGAGCATTTCGCTGTTGTCCAGCTCGCAGGTCCAGCCGGCCGGGCAGTTGTAGAAACGCCCCTTGTCCGGTTCTTCCGGATCCTTGAACACCTGGGCGTATTGCCCCAGGTCGGCGATGCTCTTGAGGTTCGGTGCCTTGGCTTCGAGTTTGCGCTTGGCATCGCCTTCGATCACATAACGCGGCACATACCAGCCTTCCACCGCGCCAGCCACCGGTGAGCCGACGCCGACGACCTTGCCGGCGGCCTCAGCCTTGTTCCAGACCTCGCTGCGCCCTACCCACTCCTCGGCGAAAACCTGGATATCGTTGCTGCTCAGGGCGTTTTCCATGGAGATGGAGTTGCCCGGCAGGCTGTCGGTGTCACAGCCATAGCCATTTTTCAGCACGAACTGCATCACCTCGGTGAGCAGCATCCCGCTTTCCCAGTTCAACCCGGCAAATTTCACCGGTTTGCCGGACTCGCACCAACCGGCCGCCTGGCTGGCGCCAGCGGACGCCAAGAGCCCTAGAGAAAGTGTCGTGGTCAGCAGAGCCTTTGTAATTGTCATTGTGAAGCTCCCAAACAAGATGATCACTGCGCAGGAGAAATATTTCACAACCTTAAAAAAGGATAAAATAATAAGTCCTGATGCATCACCACGGAAAAAGCTATGAAGTTCACACTGCGACAGCTTCGCTACGCGCTCGCAGCGGCCAAGCACGGAAACCTGACCACTGCCGCCATGGAGCTTCATGTTTCACAACCTTCCATCTCGGCGGCCATCACCGAACTGGAGGAGGTGCTGGGCCAATCGATCTTCATACGCCAACGTGGCCTCGGGATATCGCTGACCCCATTCGGTCGTACCGTCATGGTCCAGGCCCGTCGCGTGCTGGCAGAGGCTCAGACCTTTGCCGAGATCCATGCCAATGCCGGCGAGTGTGTCGGCGAACTGGTGGTCGGCTGCTTTGAAGACCTGGCGCCCTATTGCCTGCCGCAAATCGTGCGCCGGATGCAGGAGGCCTGCCCAAGGGTCACGGTCGATATGCGCGATGGCAGCTTCGATTATGTTGGCAAGCGGCTCAGTGAGGGCGCGATAGAACTGGCCATCACCTACGACCTGGGTTTACCGCCGAACACGCATTGCACCCAGCTGTGCCAGCTGACCGCCCAGGTGCTGCTGTCGGCCGATCACCCGTTGGCCAAAGAGTCGCGTGTCAGCCTCAAGGCGCTCTCCGAATACACCCTGGTAGTCACCGACCAGGTCCACAGTTGGCAGCATGTGTTGGATCTGTTCAGCTTTTACGACCTTTCCCCTGCCGTTGTGCACCGTGTGCGCACCTTTGAGCTGCAACGCAGCCTCGTCGCCAATGGCTTTGGCGTGGCGCTGATCTATACCCGGCCATTTGGTGACCGTAGTTACGATGGTCAAGCGCTGGTATGTCGGCCGACGCAGGAGAAACTGCCAACCCACAGCATCGTGCTGGCGCATGATCAGCGCTACCCGCTGACGCCTTCGGCCGAGGCGTTCAAGGAGCTGGCGGTGGCATGGTTCGCGGAGCGACCGTCGTTTGCGTCCGAATGAACAACGGGTGGGGAATGTCACATGACGATTGCTGGCGGGTAGATGAGATGCCCGGCGAGCTCGATCTAGCGGCCATGCCAGTGTTTACTCAGTGCTGAGCGGCGCAATGAAATCGCAGATGCCCCTCTGAAAATGGGCATCCGTTGGGCCTGGCGGGGAGTGCTATGTGGCTGGCAAGCAGCACCAGATCGACAGTGGGTCACGCTAGGTAAGTGCGTTCGACTGCCACCTGAGGAGTGTCTGCTTTCGACCCATGGCAGCCATGCAGACAGCACGGCAATTAACAGGAAGCGGACATGGGTTCAAACTCTTGACCTTTGTCGACAGGCAAGCTTACGTGCCCTGTGGCGTCGAGACTGAGCCAGCGTCCGATCCTCGGCGCTCTGAATCAATAGCGTGGTCAGTTCGGGATCCATAGGGAACCCATCTTCCAACCATTTGAGCGCTAACCCCGACCAATAGTCGGAATGTGACGTCAGCGCTGTAACGACCAGCGGCTGCAAAGCTATGCCGGCAGGAAGTGTGCATTTTTCTCCAAGGTCTTTTATCGCACGGGGCAACTCTTGTGCGCCTTCTTCTAACGGCTTTTCCAGCAGCGGCAGTAACCATACATAGGTGAAATTCTCGCTCATCTACTTCCTCCGAATACTCACTAGTGTGCTTGGAATGGTAGTGACCGTATTGACCGGCTTCTGCGTGCTTTCAGCCGCTGCCGGCTACGCGCCACAGCTACTCAACAATGCACGTACTCGTTGAGCCATCTCATCGGCATTATCAGGTACAGATACTGAAATGCCCAGATAGTGCTCAAGGTGAAGGGTAAGCGTCTGTTCGCCCACTATGAGATCCCAATAGCGCTGGTCAAGTCCGTCCAATTTTTCATTCCAGTAACCGCTTAATCCGTGCTCAAGCTTCTGAGCCACGTTCTCGAACAGTTTCCAGTCGGCGAGTTCTGATATTTCTATGGTCGTCATGCGCCACCTCACCAAGCGAATGCAGATTTTCGTGTTTCTCGCGAGCGGCAGCAATGGGTCGTAAGCGGCCATAGCACCACCTGGATTAAAGCCGAACATCCCTTCCCTACCCAACCGACTCTCGCACCAAAGTGAGACTGAATGACCTACGCACGACCACTTGCATGTTTGGCGTAACCCTCAACCCCTACCGATTGAGCTCTCGCCCGTGAACCAGCAGTTTGGTCGCAACCTCGCCGCCCGACAGATGTACCTCGACGAGGTGCTGCACCTCTTCATTGTCGCGCACCCGATACCAGCAAGCGTCGGGGTACACCGTCAGCACCGGCCCCAGGTTGCAGGGGAACTGGCAAGCCGTGCGCGTCAGCAGCACACCACCCGGCACCTCGATCAGTTGCCGCTGCAGCAACTCGCGGCGCAGTTGCTTCCACAGTGGCAAGGCGCCTCGACGGACGCAACGCGGGCCAGTGCAAAGGAACACCTGGCGTGCATGGTCCGGGATCTTCGACCAGTCGGCGTCGGCTGCCACGGCATTGACCTGATCGCAGGCCAGATGCCGTGAGTGATCCTCGATGCTCGCACAGGCCATTCGCGCATCCAGGCCACGGCGTCCCAACGCCTGCGCCGTGACCCAGACTTGCGGCTGGTGCCCATGCTCACGTGCGATGCGCCCCAGTTCATCGCGCAGCCAGTCCAGGTAGGCGCCGTCGGAGATGGGTTCCAGGTCCACCACCAGCACGCGTTCCAGCCCGTCGGCGAAGGTCTTGCGCAAGACCGCCCACAGGCCCTCAAACCCGTCCAGGGTGTCGACGACATCGTCCCGAGCGGATTCGCCCCGCAGCTGGCGGATCTCCGCGCCAAAAGCTTCGGCCGCTGAACCGCCCGCAAGGCCCGGCCCGACAAACAAGACGCGCTGGTAAGTCATCACATGCTCTTCTCGAAGTGAATTTCGCAGAAGCACACACAGGCAGGCATCGAGCATGGGCCCAGACCGACCCATGCCTGCCCTCCGCAGGATTGTCGCCAAAAGATTCCAGGCCGGTCTCCGGGCTCGCGAGGCTGGATGCCCTCGCCTTCCCATGGCCGGCTGGCCACAGTGGTCTGATTGAGGGCATCACTCGCATACCGTTGCGGGGGCAGCACCGGACTGGCGCGAAGCGCGTACCGGTTTCCCGTTTCACCCCAGGCGCGGCGGCTTGGGACACCTGAAACTGGGCGGCATGTGAACATTCGGTGCAGTGCGCGTCAAGGTGGTGAACCAGGCCCGGCACTCCCACAGAGGCCAATGCTGCACCAGGAACCGTAGGAGCCAGCCTTGCTGGCGATGCCCGGCACAGCCGGGCCAATCACCAGGCGAAGGCATCGATTCCCCTAGGTTGCGCACCTATTTGAAACGTCGTGGCTGGGTTGCCATTTCAGACTTTCTTCAAGATCCCCATATGCGCATCGTCCATCAACGCCTTGGCCATATCGCTGAGGTAGTGCGACGCCCAGACCAGCACCGGTTCGTTGTCCATCACACCGATGAATGAGGCGCGGCGGGCGCTATCGAGTAGCACCGAGGCTTGTTCCATGGCGTGATTGGCGCAGTTGCCGGGCTCTACGCGGAACAGGCGCGTGCCTTTGGTGGCGCCTTCCATGAACGTGCACGCGCCGACGGTCCAGCCGAGTTGGCCGTGGTCTGCTGGGAGATCGTTGTCCATTCGAGGTTCCTCTGAAGCTTTGAAGGGGTGACCGAGCTACCTGTAGGAGCGGCTTCAGCCGCGATCACCAGCAACGCTGGTGCCAGGTACCGCGGTGCCTGCATCGCGGCTGAAGCCGCTCCTACAGGGGCCTGCGCAGGGCTGTCAGTGCAGCGTGTATGACGGCGGCCGGGTGCTCATCTGTAGCTGAGCCAACGCCGACTCCAGCAACGTGCGGGTGGCATCGAGTTCGTGCATCACCGTCAGCATCACCAGCGTGGCAGGTGATTTGGGCAGGTGAGTCAGCGATTGATGCGTCACCGCCAGCGCGCACATGACGTACTCGGTGGCGTGGACCAAGGTGTCTTCGAGGAAATGAGGGGATTCGATGGAAGGTGGTGGATCCGGGACGATCTTCAACATGACTTCATACTCGACGTTCATGAATGATCAACCGGGCACCCGATCACCTGCCGGGAGATGGGTGGCGGCTACGTGCGGGTCTGCAAGTCCGGGGAACATCGAGCACTAACCCGGCCGGCCCGAAGGCCAACCGCACGCAGCCACCATTGAGCACAACCACTGACAAGCGCCAGCGACTCAGAAAGTGAGCACAGATCGATGTTCAGACGGGCTTGCAGGCCCGGTCGTTGATTTGGCAACGACCCGGCGAGACTAGCCGTCACTTCGATAGCGCAAAAGTGCTCAAAGCATGCTTGGGAAACGCCCTACGTGAAATGGGGAAAGTCTGATTAGCCCATGTGGGACTTCATCCCCAGCTAGTCATTTCCTCAAAATCACGCCACTCATGTATTCATGCAGGTCGCGAAAATCCTTGACGCTCCAGGCATGCGGCGGGATCTTCACCCCGTTCTCCTGCAGCGTTTTCGGAATCAGGTTTCCATTTGGGCGAAGGATGACCGAAGACACGATAACGCCTGGATAGTCGTTCAAGCGCTTCTTGAACGCAGCGCTGGTAAGGTCCGGCGTTGGCGGGTTGCTCTTTTTGGCCAACGGCCCCGTCCCCTTGATATCCGCGCCATGGCACACGGCACACCGCTGCACGAAGAGGTTTTTTCCGTTGGCGTTTTCCGCCAAGGACAGCGGCGCTTGCAGCAGTGACAAGAACCCCAGCATCGCAATACGTGAAACATTCATTCCCAAGCAGCTCCCACGGCTCAAAATCCATTTGATACCAGCATCACACGCCACCACCCGACCGCGCCATCCATAAGTGCGCAGCTGTCATCCCCTTCGACATGTTGCTACCCTGCCCCGACGCATCGGACAGAATCGAGCACATGCTGGAAGCACTACGACGGATCGACCTCAACCTCCTGCTGACCCTCCACGCGCTGTTGCTGGAACGGCACGTGACACGTGCATCGGTGCGCCTGCATAAAAGCCAGCCCGCCGTCAGCCATGCCCTGGCTCAACTTCGCCTGCACTTCGACGACCCCTTGCTGATACGCCGTGACGGCCAGTTGGTGCTGACCGCCCGCGCTCAAAGCCTGCTGGGGCCGCTCGAGCAGTCCCTGAGGCATCTCAATGATCTGCTGGGGGCATCCAACTTCGACCCGGGCCAATCCCAGGCGCGCTTCCGGTTGTCACTTTCCGACTACGCTGCGCGCCGTGTGCTGCCCAGGCTGGTTCGTCATGTTCGCCGCGTCGCGCCCGGGGTGGACCTGGCGGTCAGCCAGGCCAACCGGGAGACCATGATGGCCCAGCTGGCGGATGGCGAGCTCGACGTGGCACTGGGCATTTTCCCGGAATACCCCCAAGGCGTCCTGGTGCAGGAGCTGTTCCCCGAACACTTCGTCAGCCTCGCCGATGAAAGCGCCCTGCCGGCGTGCGGCTGCCTGTCGCTCGAGGAGTGGCTGGAGCGTCCGCACGTCATGCTCGCCCTGCGCCCTGATGCCAATGATGAGATCGAACGCGTGCTGGCGCACATGGGGGTACGGCGCAGGATCGCC
Source organism: Pseudomonas sp. MWU13-3659 (assembly GCF_023757525.1). NCBI lineage: Bacteria > Pseudomonadati > Pseudomonadota > Gammaproteobacteria > Pseudomonadales > Pseudomonadaceae > Pseudomonas > Pseudomonas sp. MWU13-3659. Next base: position 23,128 of record NZ_JAMSHW010000025.1, read on the forward strand.
GTGGCACTGCCGCACTGGAGTGCCGCCATCGAACTCATCGCCGGTACCGACCTCATCCTCACGGTGGCAAGTTGGGCGGTGCAGGGCCTCGACCGTTACCCTACGCTGCGCACCTTCGATGCCCCGCTGGACCTGCCGGTGCTGTCGTACCAACAGGCCTGGCACTCGCGCAAGGATGCAGACCCGGCGAACCGCTGGATCAGGGATGCGATCCTGGCGTGCAGCCAAGGCACCTGATGATCGGATCACGCACTGAACTGAACCCCGGCTATTTCGTGAAGAGTTTGGCCAGCTGTTTGATGGCCTGGCTGAAATGCGTATGGTCTCTCAGCCGGTCTGGCGAATCGGTGGAGAACCAATTGGCGTCGTTGAATGGCCTGAGCACATCGACATAGTTCAGGAGCGCGTCCAGTTCCATTGGGTAGTTGCTGAGCAACCGATCCTGGTCGAACGCGTGTTGCATGATTGCATCCCGGTCATGGGGCAAGTTGAGCTCGGTCATGACCCGGCAGGCGAGATCGGCATATCCCGCACCACTGGGATGCATGCCATCGATGCTCAGGTAGCCGCCGGCCTTGAGGCGTTTCCCCTGCGGGGCGGCGAAGTCCAGCTCGCCATCCAGATAGCGATTATCGATAGATTGGCTGGCATTCACCCTGACACGCGCCGTCTCGTTCAACCGATTTTTATAGTCGATTGCATCAAATGCCTGGTAGGTGTCCACAAACACCAGGCGGTGTGCCGTTTGCGTGGCGTTCGCGGCCTCGATAAACAGGTCTCGTATTCTTGAGTTGACCTCACGGACTTGTGCGTCGGCCTGGACAACGACACTGCGGTCAATCTTCAACGATGTCGGTAGCAAACGGACACGGTAGGCCTCGGGGTAGCCATCTTCACGCAGGTCGGATACAGGCTGCAACGCGGCAACCGCGCTGACCTTGGGCAGCAGCACGATCACCACGCGCTCGACCGACGCTGGAAGCCTGGCAATCCGTTCAGCCACCTCCTGCCACTGCTGGAAATAGTTTCTGCCGTTGTGCTCCCCCTGGGTGATCGGTTGGTTTTTCCCCAGGAAGCCAAACTTGAAAAGCCCGTGGTTGTGCCCGGAGTGCACCACCAACATTTCCGGTTGCCGCCGCTCGACCCAATCCAGCGGGGAAAAGTCATCGAAATCGGCGACCTTCTGTGGGTTCAAGACATACTGCCCGTTGATCGCGATATGCAGGTCGGAGAAATGGTCGAGCTGTGCCGCGAGATCTGTTCTCAGGTGCGCCTGTACTTGCCTGAAGAACGTGTTCCACGAACCGCTGTACATATGGTGAACCTCGCTCCCGGCAATGGCGAGGTTGTCGAAGGATTGATGCAGGGAGTTGGGGGTGGCCGCCACCCAGAGATTCAGGTTGTCCAGGATGCGATCCGGCAAACCGACCAGGGAAAGCGCGGAGGGCGCGACGAGGATCGGGTTCAGTCGCCTGATTTCCTGTTCGAGATCGAACAAGACCTCCCACGGATGATCAGGGGGGACAAAGTCCCAGCCTTGCGCGGCAGCAAGGCGAGCCGGCCAGGACTGGGCACAGAGCGAGGCTCTGACGGTCAGGCTTCTGCAGCCCTGGGGCAGTGAGTCCCCCACCACCATCAGCTTTGGGTTGAGTCTGGCGATGTTCATGACACTTTGTCCTCACAGTGGCTAAAGCAGGTAATGCTTCATAAGGGACACTGCGCGGACTTCCCTTTGTTCAATCCGTTATTTCGGTCAAGGCGGTTGTCATCGGCAGTCGAACGGAGGCAACCCTCCCAGCCGGCGTTGCAAGGTCAGTGTAGCCGCGCACCTCAATCGAGAAGTTGGCGACAGACATGAAACCGAAGAAAGGCATTCGCTGGAACCGGAGGTGCCGGGTACCGCAGTGCCCATTTCGCGGCTAAAGCCGCTCCTACAGGGGGGTAACCCCGGATAATCCTGACGGTTTGGTTTCCGCCGGCCCCTTCAGCTCCACCTGGTTGCCGTCTGGATCGAAGCAGTAGAGCGACAAGCCCACACCCTCGGCCCCGTATCGGCTAGCGGCCTTTTCCACCGCGATGCCGTGCCCTTGCAGGTGGGCAATGATTGCCTGCTCGTTGAACGGTTCCACACGCAGGCAGAAGTGATCAACGTTGCGCCGCTCCTTCCCGGGCGCCCCGCCGCCCTTGGCACCCAACGGGCCCTCGATATCCACCAGGTCGATCATCGAACCGCCAGCCGCCAGGTGGATCATGGCGAGCTCCTCGTTGTGCTTGCTGATCGAGCAACCCAGTACCTGGGTATAGAAATCCACGCTGCGCTGCATGTCCTGCACGCGCAGCACGATGTGGTCGATTTGCTGGATAGTGAAAACCGTCACCTTGTCACCTCCTGAGCTTCGGTGATGTATTCCGATGGGGATGACCAGCTTGGTCCATCCAAGCTTCGAATGAAAATCGACAATCCGTACATGGAACATTCGCCAGTCGAATGGCATTGCATCCCGGGCTGGCCACTGCTTCATGAATCGCCCTAATACCCTGTCTGCAAAGCTAATTTCAATCTCGCCTGGTGAACACCCTAGACTGCCCGCTCACTCCCACAGGATCCCCGCGATGAACGGCGAAACCTCGCTTGTAAAACTGCTCCAGTCCATGAAGCCCGAACTCAACGACGGCGAATATGTGTTCGTCACCGGCATTGACCCAAAGTCGCTGCCAGACGTGGAGGTTGTCGGTAGTTTCAAGGAGCGCGAAGGATGGACCGTGATTCTGCAGCGCAGCAGCGCCGATGCGCTGAAGCTGCCCTACAGCTACGTGTGTGCCTGGATCACCCTGACCGTCCACTCCTCGCTCGAGGCCGTGGGGCTCACTGCGGCGTTTGCCACTGCGCTGGGCAAGGCCGGCATCAGTTGCAATGTGATGGCCGCCTATTACCATGACCATATCTTCGTCGGCGTGAACGACGCCCAGAACGCCATGGCGGTGTTGAAAGCGCTCTCACGCCAATAAGTGATCGACCCTGCGCCTGAGTGGATCGCCTCGCACGTCATCGTGTTGTGTCTGCCAACCCCAACCAGGCGCGCAACACTGCATAGCCACGCCAAGGCCGCCATCCCTCCGCTGCTTGCGTGGCGGCTCTGGCACTGCTCACGCCCAGGGCTTTTTGCAGGGCCACATCGCCGGCCGGGAATGCATCGGGCCAGCGCAGTGCGCGCATCGCGATGTACTGGGCCGTCCAGTCGCCGATCCCGGGCAATGCCCGCAACTGGGCGCACGTCGCGGCAACATCCACGCCGGGGCTCAAGACCAGGCGCCCCTCCTCCACGGCCCCGGCCAGGGCCTTGAGCGCAGCCTGGCGCTGGCGGGTAATGCCCAGCCGGCCAAGCGCATCGCCACTGGCCACCACCAGGGCGGCCGGTGTCGGGAACAGGCGGTCCAGGCCTGGGACGGGGGTCGCGATGACGGCGCCAAACGTGGTGGCGAGTCGCGAACCCAGCGTGCGCGCAGCCGCCACGGTGATCTGCTGCCCGAGCACGGCGCGCACCGCCAGTTCGAAACCGTCCACCGCACCGGGAACACGCACGCCTTCGCCCAACGGGAACGCGGCGTGCAAGACGCTGTGAATGGCGAGCGGATCGGCATCCAGGTCAAAGGCGGCGCGTACACGATTGATCAACGTGGGCAGCACGATCGCCAGTGACTCGCTGATCGTGACCAACACCTGGGCCTGCGCCTCGTCGAAGCGCACCTGCAACCAGCCGCTGTGTTCATGTTGGTCCTTGACGAGGCGCAGAGTGCGCGAGTACTGCAACCCCTCCACGCATTCCACGCCAGGTATGGCGCGCAGGCGCAGGAAACCCAGCATGGCTTGCACGTTATAAGGGGGGCGCCAGCCCAGGCGCACGCTGACACCCTGCCCGTCCGGCGAGGCCTTGGCGCGGCGCAGCGCACTCGGGTTCAGGCCGTAGTGGTGGGAAAACGCATCGTTGAACCGTCGCACGCTGCCGAACCCGCTGGACAAGGCCACCTGGGTCATCGGCAGTTGCGTGTCGGCGATCAATTGCTTGGCCGCCAGCAACCGTCGCGTCTGGAGGTACTGGAGGGGCGAAACACCGAAGTGCGCCTCGAAAATGCGCCGCAGGTGGCGGTCGCTCACGCCCAGATGGTTGGCGATGGCGACCATCGAGCCCGTCCCCGTCACACCCTGCAAGGCATCCGGCTCGTCCATCAGCCGCGCCGCCTGCAGCGCCAGGATGCGCGACGCGTCCTCGGTGCTCCACGCGGCCGCGCGCGGCGCCAGCTCCGGCCGGCAGCGCAGGCAGGGCCTGAACCCGGCCGCTTCGGCTTGGGCGGCATGGCGGTAGAAACGGATGTTCTCGCGCCGTGGCGTCTTCACCCGGCACACCGGCCGGCAATAGATGCCCGTGCTGGTCACGGCCGTGAAAAAGGCACCGTCGAAACGGGCATCGTGCGCCTTCACCGCCAGGTAGCAGGCGTCGCTTTCGGGGGGATCGATGATGTTTGGCATGGAGGACATCCTATGCCTTGGGCAGGGATGAGGCTCGCCATTTTCGGACATCTGGTCTGCCGCTTCGATACCTCGGCGAGTCACGGCAAAAATCCGATGCCTTGCGGCATCGGATTCCCATTGATTGGCCTCGACAATCAAATCCGTGGCACATCCGGCACGTCTGCCGGATGTCGCCTTGATCGCGTGTTACTCAGCCGTCTGCGCTTGCAGCGCGTCCTGCGTAGCGCCAACTGGGTTGCTGCCGCTGGTCAACGGCCCATAGCGACGGCTGAACTCCTGGTTGTAGGGCACGTGGTTCTTGTTCACCCCGCTGTCCCAGTTGACCGACCAGGTCATCAGGCCCTTGATCGAAATGCCCTTGGCGTACAGCCGCTTGAACGCGTTGGACACGGCCGTCGGGTTGATCACGTAGCCAGTGGCCGCAGCGTCTACGTTTGCCGGCAGGCCGATGACGAACTTGTCGGCCGGGATCTTGGTGAAACCGCGGGTACCACTGACCAGGCTTTCGGTCATGTAGTAGAGGAAGTCCTCTTTCATCGCGTCGTTGTTCTGGGCGATCCAGGCGCCCCGGCCGTTGTTGGCCTCCTCGACCCAGAGCCCATCGCCGCCCTGGTTGTAGAACTGCGGCGCGATGAAGTCGTAGTAGCCTTCCAGCGCCTTGAGGTAGGGTACGTAGCGGCCAGCGGCGGTCAGGTAGGGGAACTCCGGCGCCATGCTGATGATGAAGTGCTTGCCTTCGGCGGCGTAGTGGTCCTTGACCAGTTTCAGCGCAGCGGGCAGGACGGTCTTGTTGGCAGCGAAGTCAATCGCGCTCTGTTCAAGGTCGATGTCCAGCCCATCGAAGCCATAGGTTTCCACCAGGCGGATGATTTCATTGGCCAGTGGCTGTTCGTGGCCCGGGTTCAGCGCGATATGTGCATCGGCGCCGCCCAGGGACATCAGTACCGCCCTGCCCTGGCTGTTCAGCACGCCCACCTGGCGACGGAACTCGGCGTCGGACAGGTTGTAGGGCTTGAAGGTCGGGATACCGCTGCCCTTCATGAAGGCCACGGCCACCACGTTGTAGTCCCGTGGCACATCCTCCAGGCTCATGTTGGCGAACTGCCCGCGCTGGTAGCCGTCGGCGGGGCCGGCGGGCCAGTTGTGCCAGTAGCCCATGAGGATCTTCTTGCCGGCCAGGCTCGGTATCTTCGAGGCGGCATCCTCCGCCGTTTTCAGTTGGGTGAAGTCAAACGTAGACATGTTCTAATCCTTCAGAACGTGTGGAATATCCGTCGGCTTACTGGAAGTCGACGTCGAAGGCCTGATAGAAGGCGTTGCCGGTGTTGGCCACGATCCACATCAGCACGATCACATGACGGCCCTTCTTGTTCGAAGGCAGCTTCACTTCGTGATCGATCTTGGCCTTCAACTCGCCGGCGTGGCTGTAGTACGGCACCTGCGGGTAGAAGTCCTCGGCGAACGGCTTGGCTTCCAGCTGGGCGCGGGTGATGCGCTGTTTCGGGTCCCAGCCATCCTTGGTGATCAGCCAGCGGTAGCCACGGGTGGTGTGCGCCGCGGTGTACACCCAGTTCACCTTGAACAGCTGGCCTGGGTCGACGTTGAGCAGCGGCCAGGTGAACGCGCGGTTGAGCTTCTTGCTCATTTCCTCGTCGGTGAAGTTGACGCAGTCACGGGCATCGGCCTTGCCGCCGCTGAGGATGTAGCCGTCGGCGGGTGGCGCGACGCTTGGGTTGTCGGTCTCGAACGGTGCGGGGAACGGGCCGGCGACCAGGGCCGGGAAGTTCTTGCCGCCTTCCATCTCGTTGACCTGCCAGCCACCGAGCAGGCCGAGGTCGATGGCGACGGCGCCGCGGGAGGCCGGGGACATGACGCGGCCGTGGCGAAGGGGGGATTGCGATTGTGGTTGGTTCATCGTTGTAGCTCCATTTAGTTTGAGAACTCTCCGTTTCCAGCGGAGAGGCCTTCAAACTAACCGAGCTGGATTTTCTGTCCACGGGGCCATTTTTCGTTCTGGGGCACGCGGGAACTGGAAAACCCCGCAAATACTGGATGGATGTACAGTGCACTCGTGATTCTCTTACTCGACCTGCAGCCGAAGTCCTACATGCACAGGCTGCGCTTATCCGTTGGTTCCATACCCAGAGAGTGCCTATCCAGAGCGCTTTATCAAGAATTTACGAAAGCAGGCGGGAAATCGACGGCAACTTGATACACGAATCCTTACTCTGTTGACGCCCTCTGTAGGAGCCGGCTTGCCGGCGAACCAGACAACGCGGTGGCTGGCACCGGCTGCACCGGTGTTCGCCGGCAAGCCGGCTCCTACAGAAGCACCGCGCAAAGGCGTCCATCGCCTTGTGCGCCAAACGGATGATTCATGAAACCGCCGAGACTTGTATGAACACTCCCGCCAACCTCCTTGAACGCCAGCTCAAGCAACAAGGCATCACCGAAGTCGAATGCATGATCAGCGACTTCACCGGCATCGCCCGCGGCAAGATCGCATCCACCGCCAGGTTCCTCGAGGAAGGCGGCATGCGGTTGCCGGAAAGCGTGTTGCTACAGACGGTGACCGGCGACTTCATCGACGATCCGATCTTCTATGCGCTGCTGGATGAGGCCGGCGTCGACATGTTCTGTCGCCCGGCCACGCAGGCCATCTACGTATTGCCCTGGCTGACGGAGCCGACCGCCATGGTCATCCACGACACCTTCGACCGCTTCGGCAAGCCCATCGAACTGTCGCCGCGCAATGTGCTCAAGCGTGTGCTCGGCCTCTACGCAGACAAGGGCTGGAAGCCGGTCGTCGCGCCGGAGCTCGAGTTCTACCTGACCCGGCGCAGCCACGACCCCGACCTGCCCCTGGAGGCCCCTGACGGCCGCTCAGGCCGTGCTGAACGTGGGCGTCAAAGTTACTCCATCGATGCGGCCAACGAATTCGCCCCCCTGTTCGAGGACCTCTACCTCTGGTGCGAAGCCCAAGGGCTGGACCTGGACACCCTGATCCACGAAGGTGGCCCCGCGCAGATGGAGATCAACTTCCGCCACGGCGACCCACTGCGCCTGGCCGACCAGCTCATCGTGTTCAAGCGCTCGCTGCATGAGGCCGCGATCCGGCACGGTGTCGGCGCGACCTTCATGGCCAAGCCGATCGCCCATGAGCCCGGCAGCGCGATGCATATCCACCAGAGCGTGCTGGACATGGCCACCGGCGGCAACCTCTTCGCCGGGGCGGACGGCGCCATGAGCGAACGCTTCCTGCACTACATCGGCGGCTTGCAGCGCTACCTGCCGAACGTGCTGCCCTTGTTCGCGCCCAACGTGAATTCCTTCCGCCGTTTCCTGCCGGACAGTTGCGCCCCGGTGAACGTGGAATGGGGCACCGAGAACCGTACCGTCGGCCTGCGCGTACCCGCGTCCGCGCCTACGGCGATGCGCGTGGAAAACCGCCTGCCCGGCGCCGACGCAAACCCTTACCTGGCGCTGGCCGCCAGCCTGCTGTGCGGTTACCTCGGCATGCTCGAACAGGTCAGCCCGAGCGCTCCCGTGCACGGCCGCGCCTACGACCACAACGGCCTGCGCCTGCCGCAAACGCTCGAGGAAGCACTGGCCCGAATGGAGCATTGCGAGGCACTCCGGGAATACCTCGGAGAGCGCTTCATACAAGGTTACGTCGCGGTGAAGCGCACCGAGCACCGGCATTACCGGCAAGTGATCAGCGCCTGGGAGCGCGAATATCTCCAACTCAGTGTCTGAACGCTCACTGATACGGCGACCGGACCTTGATCTGCTGGTTGTCGGGGGTACCGCCTGCCGGACATGGCATGGGCGCGAGCTGCTTGTCGAGGCAGACCCAGAGCTCCTTCAGGCGGTTGCCCGAGCCCACCGACACCCGCAGGCTCTGCGCGGGCAGCGCCGGGTTGCGCGACAGGAAGGCCTGTTTGATCGTGCTCACCTTGGTCTCCACCAACTGGTTCGGGCCAGGGTCGGTGCCGAGCATTTCTTGCGTGGTGGGACGGCGCAGCGTGTCGTACACCCGCTGGATGTCGGCGAAGTAACGGTCGGGGGACGACCAGCCGCACGTGCCGTGGGCCTGCCATTCGTTCTGCATCAGGTCCGCGCCCGGCATCATGCACAGGTGCTGCTTGACCAACGCGGCCGGCAGAGAGCCAACACTCTGGCAGTTACGCGGATGATCCCGGTCGGAGCGAGCGTAGCCGTTCTGCGGCCACAGGCCATGCACCACCCATTCGAAACGGTTGCCGGAGAAACACTGGAAGGCGTGCTTCTCACGTTGCGCCTTGGGTTTGTTGCGCTGGGCCTCGCAGTGCTCCGGCGACCAGGACAGCACCAGGGCCAGGTAGTCCGTGGGCAGGTCCTTGTTGACGTAGTCCACCGGGCGCGCCGGCGCGGGCTCCACGGTATCGGGCAAAGCGCAGACTTCCTCGGCGGTGGCTTGGCTGGCTAACGCTGCCAGTGCCCCCCAAAGCAGTGCTTTCATCCAGGCCGAACGCAATGATTGGCTTGCCATGATCAACTCCTTGTCTGGTTCGATGCGCTCCATGCGCGGGTGTGCTGAGTGCCAGCCAGGCGATGGTGTGCCTCGAATATGACGATTCGTCAGTGGCGGGTCGGTTGGTGCTGGCCAGCCAGCGGCCAAGGCGAAGTATAATCGCGCGCTTCGCTGCCCTCGGGTACAGTCTTCACCCGCCTCTTTTCGATCACAGAACATGAACCGTCGCAAAAAGATCAACCAGCTGTTGAAAGCCCACGCCAAGAAGGCCAGCGCCAAGCTGGCGCCGAAAAACCGCAACACCTACATTTCCAAGGCCGACCGGGCGAAGCTGGCTGCCGAGGCCAGCCAACAGGCCGAGCCGAACCCCGACACACCGGCACAGCCCTGAGCGCAGCCGCAGCTGGAGAGCAATGCGATGGACCTGAAGTTCAGCCATGTCGATGTGCTGGTCAGCGACCTTGAGGCCGCCTGCGGTTACTACGCCCAGGTGCTGGGCGCACGAATCTCCAGGACATTGGTGTGGGAGCGCGGCGGCCTGCACGTGCGCTACGCGATCGCCCTTATCGGCGAGGAACGCTTCATGCTGGTCCAGCCGTTGGCAGGCAACCTGAAGGACCTGCTGGACACGCATGGCGAAGGCATGATCTACCGCCACTGCTATTGCACGCCGGACATCGAGCAGGCCTATGACCAGCTGGTGGCCAACGGCGTGCAGCCCGAAGACGAGAACGGCAACCTGCTGGCCCGCGAGCACCTGCAGTCCCCAGCCGGTGCGCGGATCATCTGGCTGCCGAAACGCTTCGGGCACTTCTCGATCGAGATCCTCGAGGCCCAGGCGCTCGAGACCTTCATCGAAGAGGCGTTCCGCGCACCGTAGGTGTCAGAACGCGTACTGCACACCGAAGGTGGACGTCACCGGCGTATCCTGGCGAATGATCGGGCTGTCGCGCACCTGGTCGGTGTAGTGCATGACATTCACGCTGGCGATGGTCGACCAGTGCTGGTCGAACTGGTGCATCCACGACAGTTCGCTGGAGTAGGCGTAAATGCCCTGGTCCGCCTTGAAGCGCTCGAACACGGTGTTCTGGCTTTGTTCGGCGGTGACACCGAAGTAGGTCTGGTTGTACTTCGCCTGCCCCGCATGGCCGTTCAGGCTCAAGGTGACAGTGTCCCGGTCGCCCTGGTGCAGCGTGCTCAGCAAGCCAAACTGATAGCGGTCGCCACGCTTGTAGCCACCGGTGCGCAACTCGGCCTCGGCGGTGACCGCCAGCCACGGCAGGAGCTGCTGCGACAGGTTGATGTCGACCACCGTCGCGCCGCCCACCGCCCCCATGCCCTTGAGCCTGTCCGAGCCATTGCGGTACTTGCTGTCGCCGTCGGCGCGGCCGAAGTCGTAGCCGAGCGCGGCACTGGCGCTGAAACCATTGTCGGACTGGTACTGCACGCCCACGCCCGACAGGCTGTCGGCGAAGAAGATGCCACGCTGCACGGTGACCGACGGCAGCAAGTGGCCCTGGCTGCCCTTGGCGCCGAAGTAGCGCGGCGCGGTGTGCAGGGCGAAGCCTGCGGTTACCTTGGTTTCGTCACCCCAGATGCTGTCCAGCGCGCTCTTTTCATTCGCGCTGGCCTGGGCCGATGCCAGGATCGCATTGAAGGCGAACGAGGCGCCGAGGACTTTCCTGATGGACTTCGATTCGAACATGTTCATGACTCGCTAGTGTGTATGGGGAACATGCTAGCGAGGGACATTCAACGTTCCTTTCAGGGTTTATCAAGTTTCTGTGAAGATGGGTGAATTCCCGTTGTAGGAGCCGGCTTGCCGGCGAAACAGGCAACGCGGTGGCTGGCACCGGCTTTGCCGGTGTTCGCCGGCAAGCCGGCTCCTACAAGGAATCAAACCGAACGCAGGTTCAAGGGGCTCGGCTCAACACCGCCTGGCTGTCGTGCATCGTGGGCGCAGGCCACGAAGTCTTCCTTGCGCAGCACCACCAGCGCAATCAACGACGCCACCCCGGTCGCCACATAGAAATACCAGGGCGCGGTGATATCACCGGTCACCTTGATCAACCAGGTGGAAATCAACGGCGCGCTGCCGCCGAACACCGCCACCGGGATGTTGTAGGCCATGGCAATGCCGGTGGAGCGAATGCGCGTCGGCAGCAGCTCGCTCATCAGCGCATAGGTCGACGACGCATACAGCCCGAACAGGATCGCCACCGCCATCAATGGCCAGAACAAGGTGGCCGGTGTGGCGCCGGGCGCCGCCTTGAAGAACCAGTACATGGCCAGGGTTGCCAGGACGCCGACCACCATCAGGAACGGCTTGCGCCCGTAGCGGTCGGTGAAGGCGCCGCCAAACGGCATCACCACCGCCGCCGACAGGCTGGCGACGAACACGTAGAGCAAGGTGGTGCCGCTGTCGAACTTGAGGGTGTTGGACATGTAGGTCGAGGCGAAGGTCAGCACCAGGTAGAAGATCGAGCTATGCAACGTGATGATGAAGAACACCAGGGCGATCGAACGCTTCCACTGCCACACCTCGCGCAGCGGCGCCTTGGAGGTTTCCCCGGCCTCCACCAGCGCGATGAACTCCGGGCTGTCCTCCAGCTTCAGGCGGATATACAGCGAGATGAAGCCCAATGGGCCGGCAATCAGGAACGGGATGCGCCAGCCCCACTCCTGCATCAGCTCGGCACCCAGCGCCCAGGTCATGCCATTGGCCACGGCACCGCCCAACAACAGACCAAGCACGGCGGTGACCATCAGCCAGCAGGTGGCGAAGCCACGCCGCCCGGGGCCGGCGTATTCGGAGATGAAGCTGGTGATGGTGCCGATCTCGCCGCCGGCGGAGAAGCCCTGCACGCAGCGGATCAGCACCAGGATCACCGGCGCGGCGATGCCGATGCTGGCGTAGGTCGGCAACAGGCCGAGCAGGAAGGTGGAGCCGGCCATCAGCACCAGCACCGTGATCAGCGTGCGGCGGCGGCCGATGCGGTCCGCCAGGGGACCGAAGAACAAACCGCCCAGGGGGCGGATGAAGAAGCTCAGGGCAAAGGCCGCAAAGCTGGCCAGCAAGCTGCTGGTGGGGTCGTCGGAGACGAAGAAGGCCTTGCCGATGTACAAGGCCAGGAAGCCGTAGACGCCGTAGTCATACCACTCGATCAAGTGGCCGGTGGTGGCGCCGAGAAACGCCCGGCGCCGTTGGCGCTGGGGGGTGCTGGGTGACATGCCCATCAAGGGAACTCCTGTCGTGTTGCTGTCCATGAATACCGTGCGTCAGGGGCTGCTCAAGGCCCCTTTCGGGTCTTGCAGCCACTGGCGCACGCGGGTCTTGAGAATCTTGCCATAGCTGTTTTTCGGCAGCTCGGCGCAGAACTGGTATTTTTTCGGTTTCTTGAACGAGGCCATGCGCGCCAGGAACCAGTCGTTGAGCGCCTGGGCCTGGAGGCAACCCGGCCTGCGCGGCACCACGAAGGCTACCACCGACTCACCCCATTCGGGGTCGGCCTCGCCCACCACGCACACTTCGAACACCCCGGGGTGCTGCATCAGCACCTCTTCCACTTCCCGCGGGTAGATGTTGCTGCCACCGGAGATGATCACATCCTTGCTGCGGTCGGTGAGGGTCAGGTAGCCCTGTTCGTCGAGCTGGCCAATGTCGCCGGTCAGCAGCCAGCCGTCCACCAGGGCGGCACGGGTGGCCTGCGGATTGTCCCAATAGCCCTGCATCACCGGCGCGCCGCGCACGGCGATCTCGCCGGTTTCACCGGGCGGCAAGGGGCGGCTGTCCGCACCCAGCACCCGCACCTCGACGCAGGCCTGGGCACGCCCCACCGAGGCGGCGATACGCGGCCAGTCGGGATTGGCCCGGTCGGCGATGGTTTCCCGGGACAGCGCGCTGATGGTCATCGGGCACTCGCCCTGGCCGTAGATTTGCACCAGGCGCGGGCCGAAGGTGTCCAGCGCCTGTTCCAGATCGGCCAGGTACATCGGCCCACCGCCGTAGATGATGGTCTTCAGCCCTTCTCCGCCATAGCCCTGCTGGCGGGCCTGCTCGACCATGCGCTTGACCATGGTCGGCGCGGCGAACAGGCTGACATTGCCCACCGCCTGGGCCAGCTCGAACAGTTCCGCCGCCTGGAACCCACGGGACTCCGGCACCACATGCCGGGCGCCGCAGCGCACATGGATGAAGTTGTAGAGCCCGGCGCCGTGGGAGATCGGCGCGGCATAGACCACCGCATCGTCCGCGCCCACCGTGTCCACATCCAGCGGGTAGCACAGTGACATGGCGACCAGGTTGCCATGGGACAGCTTCACCCCCTTGGAACGCCCGGTGGTGCCTGAGGTGTAGAACAGCCAGGCCAGGTCGGTGTCTGTGCGTGGGTGCGGCCGCAACAGCTCCTCGCCCGCCACCTGCCGAAGCTCGCCCAATCCGGGCGCGGCCAGTTCCCGGCAGCCGAGCGGCAAGGCGATGCCGTCGAACACCTGGCCGTCATCGGTGTAGATCAGCCAGGCCCCGGCATTGCCGGCAATCCACGCGGCTTCCAAGGCGTGCAGCTTGCTGTTGATCGGCACCGCCACTGCCCCGCACCACCAGATGGCGTAGAGCAGTTCGAGGTAGCCGCAGCTGTTCTTCATCAGCAGCGCCACCCGGTCGCCCGGCGAGATGCCGTATTCGTGACGCAGTTGCAGGGCGCGGGCCCTTGCCCGTGCGGCAAACGCCTGGTAATCGGCCACCTGGCGCGCACCCTCGAACAACGCCGCGCGTTGGGGCCAGCGCTGGGCGGTGTCGCACAACCAGTTGGCGATGTTCATGTCACACCCGCACCGCCTGCAGGACACTGGCGTAGTTGGCCACCGCCATGCCGCCCATGTTGAACAGCAGGCCGAACTCGGCGCCCGGCACACCCAGCCCGATAGGCTCGCCAACCAACTGGGCAAAGCCCAGGGCATGCATCGACACCCCGGTGGCCCCCACCGGATGCCCCTTGGCCTTGAGCCCGCCGGACAGGTTCACCGGCAAACGCCCGCCTGGGCGCACGGTACCATCGTCGATGGCACGGTGCCCTTCCCCTCTGGGCGCCAGGCCCATGGCTTCGTAGATCAGCAGCTCGGCGATGGTGAAACAGTCATGGACCTCGGCGAAGCTCAGGTCGTTCAGGGTCACGCCGGTTTCGCGCAACGCCCCGTGAATCGCCCGCTGCGGCCCCTCGAAGGCCAGCATGTCGCGGCGCGACAACGGCAGGAAGTCGTTGACCTGGACCATCGAACGAATCGCCACCTGGCGCCGCATCGACCGCGCCCGGCGCGGCGATGCCAGGATGATCGCCGCCGCGCCGTCGCTGATCAGCGAGCAGTCGGTCAGGCGCAGCGGCGAGGCGATCAGCGGGTTGCTCGGCGACGGGTTGTTGCAGTGCTCGAAGTCCATCACCCGGTGCATCTGCGCCAGCGGGTTGGCCATGGCGTTGGCGTGGTTCTTCACTGCGATCGCCGCCATCGACGCCAGGGGGCTGTGATAGCGCTCGGTGTACTGCTGCGCCACCTGGCCAAACAGCTGGGCAAAGCTCAGCCCCGCCTCCGACATCGCGTTCTGGTAACCGGCGCCGGCCAGCGCCCGGGTGACCTCGACCGTGCTGTTGCCGGTCATCTTCTCGGCCCCCACCACCAGCACCAGCTCGGCGGCGCCGCTGCGGATGGCGTGGATCCCCGCCTGAATCGCCGCAGCGCCCGAGGCGCAGGCGTTCTCGCAGCGGGTGGCGGGTTTGAAGCGCAGTTGCGGATCGGCCTGCAGCATCAGCGAGGCGGGAAAGCCATCGGCCACCAACCCCGAGTTGAAGTGGCCGAGGAACAACGCGTCGATCTCGGCGGCCTCGATGGCGGCATCGGCCAGGGCGTCGCGGGTGACCTTGACGATCAGGTCCTCGAGGTTCAGGCCATCCAGGCGACCAAAAGGACTGTGCGCGGCAGCGACGATGGAAACGGAATCATGAAACATGGTGATTTTCTTCTGTCCTTGAAGCGGGTAATCCCTACAATGTGTCAGCACCCGAATCCCACGCTAGTTGGGGCAACTACGTACGTGAGTAAGTAGTAAGCGCTACGGGGCATGACCATGACACCGAGGCAGGACGCCTGATGACCGTACATACCCCACCCTACCCCGACCTCGAGCGCCTGGCATTTCAGGTGTCGCCCGCGCCACAGTTGATTACCGGGCATCGGCGGATGCTTGATTGCAACCAGGCGTTTGCGCGGCTGTTTGGGTATACCCGGGAAGAACTGCAAGGGCACCTGACCCTGTTGTTGTATCCCTCCCATGCGGATTACCAGGCTATTGGCGAACGTAGCGAGCACTGGCTGCGCAATGGGCTGGGGGCTTTCTATACCGATGAGCGTTTTATGCAGCATCGTAACGGCGAGGTGTTCTGGGCGCGGGCGCATGGGTTCACGTTGACGACGGAGGATCCGTTCGAGCTGATGATCTGGCATTTCGAGCGGTTGGATCGGCAGCCGGCGCCGACGGTGCAGTTGACGCCGCGGGAGCGGGAGATTTCGTTGCATATCGTGAATGGGTTGACGTGCAAAGAGGTGGCGCGGCGGTTGGGGATATCGCATCGGACGGTGGAGGTGCATCGGGCGCGGTTGATGAAGAAGTTGCAGGCGAAGAACAGTGCGGAGTTGGTTTCGAAGATTATTTTTATTAGCTAGCGACCCGTTGGCACTGAAGTGCGAAGAGATGCCTATTATTCACTTTGCTTCGAATTGTCACCAGCAAAAAAAATAATAGGGATCGTTAAAAAGCACGAACCCTAACAAAATAAAGACCTGGAAGGTTACTTGCCTTATCGATGGCAAGATAGAGCTTCATCCAAGCTGGGACACTCATCCATCGGTTCTTTTCATCTTCCGACCAGAGGCGAATGCCCTCTCCAATCTGACGTCATTTCAGGATCGTTTTTGAAAGATGGCTTGCGGGGGCAGCCTGAACCCTATTTTCCCTGAAAGCTGTTAGAAAAACATCCCAGCCACTTGCATTATTCTGCGCCAAGGCTTTCTTGACGACACTTTGAAAATACATGGTGAACTTTGGCTTCAGCGGCCTTTCAGGCGTCAGACCATCTACAGCATCCCTGCCATTGGCGCGATAATAGGCAGCCACGCTCTCATTGAATTCCTTTAGCGCGCCGCCCAAGTCCTGATCAAACTGCGAGAGGCGTTCATCGATAAGCTTTTTTGCCTTGATGCCTTCACTGGCGCATGCCGAATTTTTTTCCACGCGATAGACATTATATAGCGAAAGGGCGCCAATTATATAAACGTCCTTGAGTGCATCATGATAGCAACCATCGACAATACTATATCTCCCATTGACAACTTCGACATCCTCCCGGGAGGTCTTCAGCATTTCATAAATATCAGGCTTCAACGGTTTCAAACGCGCACACCCATCACTAAAGTGCTTGTAGATTTCGCGCTTGACCTTGTCGAATTGACCATCACCCTTGATGTTGGATGCCGTTTGCAACGCCAGTCGCTTCATGAGATAGCCGATTTTACCTTTACCACTTCTGCTTACCTTCTTGAAAAAAGCCCGGCCTTCCTCTGCCTCGTACGTGATTATCCTTTTACAAATACGCTCAAAGCTTTCATACGTTTCCCCGCTGGTTTTATAAAGATCGCGGAACGCATTGGTCAACGCCTCAGCGTGTTTTGATTTGAGCTGGTCATCCAAAATCGCTCCTACCGTCCACGTAACCGGTAGACATACGACACCTAATAATCCGATGGCGCTGACACTTGAGATGCGCAGGGCTTTATTAAGTCGGTTTAACAAGCCATTCTCTGTCAATGCTTCGTAGCGCCTTGCGATGACTTTTACTTCTGATGAAGTTTCTCGAAAAGCAGCAGACTCAGACCCCGAAGTCGATAGACCTAAAGTGCTCACCGAGCTATTTGGGCTCACTGCATGTAAATTAATTGGCATTACGCACCCCCACTCTCTTATGAAAATCCTATTTATGCTAACGAACCATTAGCCTACGCTGAGGCGACCTGCTGGAAACCAACGCTTTGCCCCCCTGTTATTCCACGCACTCCTGCTTGCCTTGACGGGCCTGCATTTTGCGTCCGGGGCGTTCGATTATTCTGATATTCTTAAATAGCTTTTTCGGTCGCGCATGGTCGTTTTTTTATTTTCTGCTGTTGGCGCCCAAGGGAATACCGAACACGTCGTCCAACCGCCGAAAACATGCCGAGAAGGACCATGTCGCCTTTCTCAGGCTGATACATTTGCGGATCGCGTTTGCCTTTGACTGCGCGGGCCTCAGAGTGATGAGCAGCGCTGGCACCTGGCCTGGTCAGGCAGTGCCCTTGGCCTGCTGTTCCAGGTGTACCTGCAACGTCGGATCGATCTGTAGTGCGCTGGCCAACTCATCAAGATAGGCCCGCTCAGCGGCCTGCTGGTCATCCACCAGCATCACACTGGCCAGGTACATTTCCGCGGCCATGGCCGAGTCTTGGGCCGACTGTGCCACTTCGGCGGCATTGAGCGGCTTACTTACTTCATCATCCAGCCATTGCTGCAGTTGCGGGTCGTTGGTGTGACGCTTGATTTCGGCATAGATCAACTGTTCTTCTTGCGGGTCGATGCGCCCGTCAGCCTTGGCTGCCGCAATCAGCGCGCGCAAGATGGCATGGCTGTGATCGTCGGCCTCGGGGCCGGACAATTGATCGACCGTACGCAGGGCCTGTTGCGGGGCTGCCGCCTGGCTGCGCTGCCAGCTTTGATAGGCCTGGAACGCCAACATGCCCAACGACGCCAGGGCTGCGTAGTTGGTACCACCTGCGGAGCGCCCTTGGGTAACGCTGCCAGCGCCGCTGCCCCCCAACAGGCCGCCGAGTAAACCACCAAGGCCACCACCGCCACCCGCTGCACTGCTGCCGCCAAGCAGCCCACCCAGCAAGCCGCCCAAACCGCCCAGGCCGTCTTGCGATGACATGCCACCGCTCCCTTGTTGCGCTTGCGAGCCCTGCCCGGCCCGAAGTAACTGTTCGAGTAGATCACTGGTGTTCATTGCAGCGCCCTCGGTCGGTAGTCGTTACCCAGAGAAGCAACGATAGCCCCCGCAAGGCAATTCGCCATGACCGTCTGGCCGGCAGTTCATCCGGGAGCTAATACTCCGTGTTCGCCTAAACAGAGGAGATTACACGGAAAAATGGTTCTTCTCGGAGTGCCTGGTGCTGCTCAGCGCTCCCTTCGCGATTACTTCGATGCTCCTGCCTGTACGAAGCGTAAGCCCAATGGTCTGCAGATACGTCAGAATCAGGCTTTTTGCCTGGTTTGATGTTATTTTTTTGTAAAACATCCTCGATTTTTTTTAGGAAGTCCGCCATGCCTTTCAGCTGATCGAGTGAAAACTCTTGTTTCGAATCATCAGTGCATGCATAAAGCGTAATCTGCCCGCCTTCCGATAACCGCACCGCCTTCTCACCAATCTTTTTAGCTTTATCTAGGTTGGTAACCTTCCAGAAAGAGAAAGGATTGTCTGCAGAATACAGCAGATGCGCTAAGGCATCGAACGCCACCGGCAAAAAATTTCTCATCTACACTGATATGGATTTTATCACCGAACGTGGAATGGGCGACAGTATTCTTACAAGCCCTAACGAACATCGTGCCATGCATTTGCGCAGTTTCGAACCTACCTACAAGAGTAGGATTAAAAAAGCTTTTAACTTGAAGAGTATCATTGCAACTTAACGGCTTTTCTTCAGGACTGAACACCGCAGGAGGGAGCCCAGACAGTTTCTTAACTACACGCTCGACCTCCTCATCCACTTTTTCATCCATTTCAATCCGGTGTGAAATATGCTCGTTGAGCTTGCGCATTACTGTATCACACCCCCACCAACAAACGGTGTGGGCATAGGCTCTCTACCAAACCCAAAAAACTTCAGTACGTTCTTCAGTACGGGATTAGCCGCATAAAACGCACAAGCACGTTCAAGCAATTCATTCTCACAAGCCACTCCCGGGCCATCACCCCTTCCTTGCGCCGCACCCGACCTGGCTAAAATAGCCTCATAATTGTCGAGCAGACCGACGCCGTTTACCGAAAAATGGCCCACGATCTCGCTGATCGCTTTTTTGCAAATAACATGGCCGTCAATCATGAACTCAACCTTTTGCTTGTCATTCACACAATACTGAAATCTATCCTTGTACGCATCACCTGAACATGCCTTCAACCTATTGAACGCTGCAATCTCCCCTAACCACACACCCTGCGCCCCTTTTTTACCGCCTCCGTAAATAAGCTTGCGCAGCGCAGCAAGCACGTCGGATTTTTTTTCAGCCCTGAATAAGTCCTTGAACTTGTCCCACAACCCCATGCTAACAGCAAGCTTATCATCCGGACCAATTAGTTTTTCAATTCGACGAGGCGAGACTTCATAATCAACCTTCCTGCCACTAACCGATACTTCAACTCTCATTTCGTCACCCTATAAGACCTGCTGTAGACTTTCGCAGATCACGACACAGCAACATTGCGTACGCGACCAAGCATAAGCTGACCGAATTCAGGCTTGCACGCCGTTTTTACGGGGCCACTACCGACAGTGGAACGCCATCTCGAAGCTCAAGCATTAGCCATTCTATTTGAAGCACCCGGCGCCACGCTGTCGACCAGAGCCGCATTTTTGTTAATATACTTCATCGAAATAGATGAAGGGGTTGCGAAAGCGCTGCCGCAAAGGCATGAAGCGATGCTGATCAAGCATTCAAAATGCGTTGATCTGACGAATATATTGAAAACCGACTATCAAGGTCTTTCAGGCAGTGCCTAAGCAAACGCTCATAAATTGAATTACCCCAAACGTTACCAACGTGTCTGCTGGAATAACGGAACTGGCGCGACCGTTCTTGCTTTGGGGGCCTCTGTGGATCAGAAGAAGCGGCTCCGTCGAGGTATGGAATAGATGCCCCCGCCAACCCACTCGATCGTCATTTCAGACCTTCTTCAAAATGCCCATATGCGCGTCGTCCATCAGTGCCTTGGCCATATCACTGAGGTAGTGCGACGCCCAGACCAACACCGGTTCGTTGTCCATCACACCAATGAATGAAGCACGGCGAGCGCTGTCGAGTAGCACGGAGGCTTGTTCCATGGCGTGGTGGCGCAGTTGCCGGGTTCAACGCGGAACAGGCGCGTGCCTTTGGTGGCGCCTTCCATAAACGTGCAGGTGCCCACGGTCCAGCCGAGTTGGCCGTGGTCTGCTGGGAGATCGTTGTCCATTCGAGGTTCCTCTGAAGCTTTGAAGGGGTGACCGAGCTACCTGTAGGAGCGGCTTCAGCCGCGATCACCAGCAGCGCTGGTGCCAGGTATCGCGGTGTCTGCATCGCGGCTGAAGCCGCTCCTACAGGGGCCAGCGCATGGCTGTCAGTGCAGCGTGTATGACGGCGGCCGGGCACTCATTTGTAGCTGAGCCAACGCCGACTCCAGCAACGTGCGGGTGGCATCGAGCTCATGCATCACCGTCAGCATCACCAGCGTGGCGGGTGACTTGGGCAGATGGGTCAAGGACTGATGCGTCACCGCCAGCGCGCACATGACGTACTCGGTAGCGTGGACAAGCGTGTCTTCGAGGAAATGAGGGGACTCGGTGGAAGGCGGTGGATCCGGGACAATCTTCAGCATGATGTAACGCTCCAGTTGCGCTGATCGGACCGCCGCCAATCGCTTGCAGGCGATTGGGTGGCGGCTACGTACGGGCCTGCAAGACCGGGGCAACTAGAGAAAGCCCGGCTGGCGCGAAGGCCACCCGTACGCAGCCACCAAAACGCACAGTCAATGGCTGAAGCCAATGACAGGAGGTGGTGCTGATCTAGTTGTCCCGCTCGGGCTTGCAGACCCGGCCGCTGTTTTTCACAACGGCCCGGCGAGACTAGACCTCTGGTGGATGGCGCAAAAGCCGCAAAAGCATGCTTCGGAAACGGCCTACTCGAAATAGGGAAAATCTGATTCATCTGTGTAGGACCCGCTCCCCTACCTCAGGCTCTCCCCATTTCCTGGTACCAGGCAACGACAGCCGTACCGCACTCCCCCCAGGCAACTTCAGCGACATAACGGATGATGTCCGCAAGCAACTCAACATCTGCCCCCTGCGCCTCGATGCAGGCCAGGCGCCTGGGCGACCAATCAAGGAACGCACACTGCGGATATTGCCGTAGCACGTCGCAGAGGACTTGCCGAGGCGGCTCTTCGCGGGTGTACATGAAATCAAAGTACGGGGTATCGGTGTCGTGAATCGGATACAGCCGAACCCAGGCATTCAACGGACTGGAAAACACCAGGGTGACAGTGCGATTCCTCCACGCCGGCCCGCCGTGCTTGATGTGGCGAAGCACTTCGATGAGGCTGTGACAATCGGGTATTCGGGTCATGCAGCTGGGATCGAACACCCAGTCAGGCTCAGCCTGATAGGCAGCTGTAACGGCCAGCAGTGCAGCCATTCTTCTTGCTTTTTTGTTCATCGCATTGCCTTGATTTCTGGCATCTGCCTCTGCTCGCAAGCAGTCAGTCTGGCTGACCGCATCACCCATGCCGCGTCGCGAGTCTGACACGACTTTGTTGAAACTGGGCTTGCTATTGCAAACCGCCCCGCACCCGCACGACAATGCGAGTCATTATCACTCGCGAATTTCCCCGTTCATGTCCTCCAACGATCTATCCCTGCGCAGCGCCGTCAATGCCCTGTACTGCGACCATCACGGTTGGCTCAACGGCTGGCTGCGCAAGCGCCTGGGCAACACGTTCGATGCGGCGGACCTGACGCAGGACACCTTCGTGCGGGTGCTGAAAGCACGCAGCGCGATGGACATTCGCGAGCCGCGCCCCTATCTGTCGAGAATCGCCAAGGGCTTGCTGATCGACCTGTTCCGCCGACGCTCACTGGAACAGGCCTACCTGGAAGCGCTGGCGGGCATGCCCGAAGCGGTACAGCCTTCGCTGGAGGAACAGGCGATCTTCCTGCAAGCCCTGGTGGAAATCGATCGTTTGCTGCAAGGGCTGGGGGCGAAGGTCAAGCAGACCTTCCTCCTTTCCCAATTCGATGGCCTGACCTATCCGCAAATTGCCGAGCGCCTGAACATCAGCGTGCGTACGGTCAACAACCACATGGCCAAGGCCATGGAGCATTGCTGCCTCATGCAGTTCCAGTTGCAGCAGGCATGAGCCTTTCGCCCGCAGAGTTGCAAGCAATCCGCACCGCGGCCCAGTGGTACGCGCGGCTTCGCTCGGGTATCGCCAGCGATGCGGATCGGGCGGCCTGGAGCGACTGGCTGGCTGCCGACCCTGACCATCGCCAGGCCTGGCAGCGCATGGCCGAGGTCGGTCAGCAGATGGCGAGTGTGCCAGGCACTCTCGCTTCACCGGCATTGCGCGCCGCCGACCGTTCCCGCCGCCAGGTATTGCGCAGCGTGATGGTGCTGGCCTCGGCGGGCTCGCTCGGCTGGCTGGGCTGGCGCAGCGAAACGTCCCAGGACCTGTTCGCCGATTTTCGCACCGCCGTGGGCGAGCGCCGGGCGTTTCGCCTGGCCGATGGCAGTTCGTTGCTGCTCAACACCGACACCTCGGCAAACCTTCGTTTCGACGGCCGTCAACGTACTCTCGAACTGCTACGCGGCGAGATCCGGGTGATCACCGCGGTCGATCCCTTGCGGCGGCCGTTCAAGGTATTCACTGCGCAGGCCGAGGTACTGGCCCTCGGCACGCGCTTCATTGTTCGCGCCCTGGAGCAAGGGGGTGGCGTGGCGGTACTCGACAAAGCCGTGGAGGTCCGTGCGCCAGGGGGTGGCCCGGCGCTGCGCCTGGAAGCAGGCCAGTCCGTGGCGTTCGACCGCCACTCAGTTGGCGCGGTACAGCGCAGCGATGCCTCGGTGGGGGCCTGGGAGAATGGCAGCATCATCGCCATCGACCGCGCCCTGGTTGACTTGCTGGCAGAGCTTTCGCGCTATCGCATCGGTGTGCTGCGCTGTGACCCGCGCATCGCCCGGCTGAAGGTCTCCGGCGCCTTCCCCATCGATGACACTGACCGCGCATTGGCGGCGCTGGAAAGCGGGTTTTCGCTGCGTGTCACGCACTACAGCCGTTATTGGGTCAACGTCTCGGGCGGCACACCCACGCCGAGCTGAAAATAATTTTCATTCCGTTGCACTTTTCAGACACGTCATCCGGCTCATCCCCCAGTGAGTTTTCATTGATAGTTGTTGGGGGAGCGTAAGCATGTTTCGAGGTTACAAAATGGGCCGCCTGGCTACGGCGGTGCAGGTCGGGTTGCTGGCGGCGTCGACGGTCGGGAGCTGGTCCACGGCGGTGTTGGCGGCGCATTCGCCCGCACAACAGCAACAGGCCGCGAAGGCCTTCGACATTCCCCCAGGCAGCCTGGCCGAAGTGCTCAGCCGTTTCGCCAGCGCGGCGGGCGCCGCCATCTCCTTTGATGCACAGCAGGTCGCAGGCTTGAAGTCCCCGGGCCTGCACGGCCAGTTCGGCATCAACGAAGGGTTTGCGCGGATTCTGCTGGGCAGCGGGCTGCAAGCCGAACCCCAGGCCAATGGCACCTATGTGCTGCGGCCAGCTCCGGCCAGCGGCTCGGCGCTGGAGCTGGGCGCTACCAACATCGACGGGCAACTGCTGGGTGCAACTACCGAGTACAGCGGCTCATACACCACCGGGGCGGTCACCATTGGCAAGGGCGAGCACTCGCTCAAGGAAACACCCCAGTCGGTCACCGTGATGACGCGCAAGATGCTCGACGACCAGAACCTGAACACCATCGACCAGGTCATGGAAAAGACCCCGGGCATCACCGTCTACGACTCGACCATGGGCGGCAAGTACTTCTACTCGCGCGGCTTCCGCATGTCGGGCCAGTACCAGTACGACGGCGTGCCGCAGGACATGGGCAACCTCTACGTCCAGGCCGACAGCTTCAGCGGTGACATGGCCTATTACGACCGTGTGGAAGTCCTGCGTGGCGCCGCCGGCATGATGAAGGGCTCGGGCGGTACCGCAGGTGGCGTGAACTTCGTGCGCAAGCGCGGCCAGGCGACCGCGCATACCGATATCACCTTGTCGGGTGGCAGCTGGGACAACTACCGCGGCCAGGTCGACACTGGCGGCCCGCTGAACGCGGCGGGCACCTTGCGCGGGCGCGCGGTGGTGGCCGAGCAGAGCCGGCATTACTTCATCGACAACGCCAGCCGCAAAGACCAAGTGTACTACGGCGCCCTCGACGCCGACCTGAGCCCCGACACCACCGTCGGCATGGGCGTTGCCTATGAAGACGTGGATGCCAACCCTTGCTGGGGCGGCCTGCCGCGTTACCGCGACCGCAGCGACCTGAAGCTCAGCCGTTCGACCTGCCTCGACCCGTCGTGGAACACCTGGCGCAGCCAGCGCACCACGGTCTTCGGTGATGTGAACCACCGAATCAGCGAGGACTGGGCGTTGAAGGTCGCCGGTGTCTATACGAAGAACACCCAGGACATCAAGTACGCCTTCGCCTCCGGCGCCGTGACGCCGGGCGTCAATACCACCGGCATGCTGGGCAGCATGTACGACTACGACCAGGTCGACTATGGCCTGGATGCCTATGTGGACGGCAAGTTCGACGCGTTTGGCCGGCAACACGAGCTGGTGGTGGGCGCCAACGCCAGCCGGTCGAAGAAGGATGATTTCTACTCGGTGGCGTTCCTGCCCCAGCGGCAGAACGTGTTCAATCCCGACAAACATATTCCCGAACCCGCCGACAGCTACTTCATCGACAATGCATCGCGCGGCGGGCCGGTCAATACGTCGATCAAGCAGAAGGGGGTGTACTCGACCCTGCGTTTGAAACTGGCGGACCCGTTGACCGTTGTCGTCGGGGGTCGGGTGAGCTGGTACAACGCCGACACCGATTCGGTGTTCATCAACTCGGGCACCTCGGAACATTCCAGCACCACCGAGAGCGGGCAAGTCACGCCGTTTGCCGGTGTGTTGCTGGACCTGAACGAAAACCTGACGGCCTACGCCAGCTATTCGGACATCTTCACCCCGCAAGGCAACTACCGCTCCGAAGACGGCTCGGCGCTCAAGCCACTCGTTGGCGAGAGTTATGAGCTGGGGATAAAGGGGGCCTGGTTCGACGGGCGGCTGAACAGCTCGTTCAACCTGTTCCGCACCATCCAGAAGGACCAGGCCCAGACCGACTTCAATTCATCCTGCCCTTCCTCCGACGGTTACTGCTACGTCAATTCGGGCAAGGTGCGCGCCCAGGGCTTCGAGGCCGAGATCAGCGGCGAGGTGATCGAGCGGCTGCAACTGCTGGCGGGTTACACCTATACCCAGACCAAGACCCTCGACGACCTGGACAGCAGCCTGAATGGCGCGGCCTTCAACAGCTATGTGCCGCGGCATGTGTTGCGCCTGTGGGGTGAATATGCCCTGGGCGGGGCGTTCGAGCGGTTCACCGTCGGTGCCGGCGTAAACGCGCAAAGCGACAACTTCCGGGTATCGCCGGCCAGTGGCGAGAAGATCAGCCAGTCGGGTTATGCGGTGTGGAATGGTCGCATCGGTTATCGCATCGACGACACCTGGTCGGTTGCGCTCAACGGCAACAACCTGTTCGACAAGCGCTACTACACCACGATCGGTACCGAGAGCTTCGGCAACTACTACGGTGACCCACGCAACTTCATGGTGTCGGTCAAAGCGAGTTTCTGACCTGAGGGCAATGCCCGTTTCGCGAGATACGGGCATTGCTGTTCAAGGTCAGTGGCTGCGCATCGCCCCAAACGCCTTGCATATTTCCTGAACGACCCGCGCTTCGAGACGTCCCTCATCTGAGGCCGTCGAGAATACTGCGCAACACGCGGCTGCCTCTTCAACGGCGCAACGATAGACCGCCAACACACTTCCAGGCCCACACCCGGTATGCCCGGCCAGCGTCAAGCCGCCCTCGATCGTCCCTCGCATCAACCCCAGGGCATAGCCTGGCTCGACCCACGGCCGGCCAGCTATCGGGCCACCCAATACCTTTGTCGCCTGCATTTCCTGGAGCAGGTTGTCCGGAAGGTATTCCCAGGCGAACAGCCGATCCAGGAACAGCGCAGCCTGCGAAACAGGGCCTGTCAGCAATCCGTGATAGACCCAGCCTGGGTCGTAGCTCAACGAATTGCCGAGGTAGTCCCCGTTCAGGTCTGCGCGTTGCGTTGCCAAGCGCACCGTCGAGATATCGAGTGGTTTCAGAACTTGCTGCCTGAGCGCTTCTTCAAGCGGCAGATCTGCGGCACGCTCGATAAGCCTGGCGACCAGCATGAAACCCACATTCGAATAGCGCCAACCCTCGCCAGGGTCGTAGCGAAGCCGCGCACCATCCAGGCGCTGCATCATCTCGTCCACGGGCCACGCGGGCTCATGATTGGCAACGGCCGCGTGGTACTCGGCAAGCTCTGCATAATCGGCGAGGCCCGCTTCGTGACGCAGAAGCTGGCGCAAGGTGTAAGGCGTTTCAGGCAGCGGCGCATCCAGCACGAGTCGACCGTCGCGTACCAACGTCAGTGCCGTTGCGGCCAACACCGTTTTGGTGAAACTCCACCACGGCACACTGGGCTCGGGATGGAGGGATGGCGTTATTGATCGGCCATTGAAAAGCGTGGAGATCAGCATCGAATACTCAAGCAGTCATGACGGGCTGGTGTGCAAGTGTAGAGACGCAACATACCCCATTCCCGCGATCAGGCTTCAAATTAGCGTTCTTCTACTAACTAGAGGTACGGGCTCACGAATGTCGCTTTCTGGTCGCTCGCTACCAGTCACGACGGGCGTAGCTGGCGCGAAAGCGCTTGCTCGAAGGGGCCCCCGTGAACCAGAGGAGGTTGCTCTGCATCGAATCATGAAGCAAAGCTGCCCTCCCCCTCGATTGTCATTTCAGACCTTCTTCAAAATGCCCATATGCGCATCGTCCATTAGTGCCTTGGCCATATCACTGAGATAGTGCGACGCCCAGACCAACACCGGTTCGTTGTCCATCACACCGATGAATGAGGCGCGGCGGGCGCTGTCGAGTAGCACGGAGGCTTGTTCCATAGCGTGGTTGGCGCAGTTGCCGGGTTCCACGCGGAACAGGCGCGTGCCTTTGGTGGCGCCTTCCATGAACGTGCAGGTGCCGACGGTCCAGCCGAGTTGGCCGTGGTCTGCGGGGATATCGTTGTCCATTCGAGGTTCCTCTGAAGCTTTGAAGGAGTGACCGAGCTACCTGTAGGAGCGGCTTCAGCCGCGATCACCAGCAACGCTGGTGCCAGGTATCGCGGCGTCTGCATCGCGGCTGAAGCCGCTCCTACAGGGGGGCTGCGCAAGGCTGTCAGTGCAGCGTGTAGGACGGCGGCCGGGCGCTCATCTGCAGCTGAGCTAGTGCCGACTCCAACAACGAGCGGGTGGCATCGAGCTCATGCATCACCGTCAGCATCACCAGCGTGGCGGGTGACTTGGGCAGGTGGGTCAAGGAATGGTGGGACACCGCCAACGCACACATGACGTACTCAGTGGCGTGGACCAGGGTGTCTTCGAGGAAGTGAGGAGACTCGGTGGAATGGGGTGGATCGGGAACGATCTTGAGCATGGTAAATCCTCTTTTGCATTGGATTTCAGCCACCACGCCACCCTTGCAGTGGATAGGGTGGCAGCTACGTACAGGTCTGCAAGACCGGCGCAAAAGAGAAAACCGGCAGGCCCGAGAGCCTCCCGTACGCAGCCGCCATGACACATCAAGCAACACGGGGGACATGTTGTTGATGCCTTGGCAGTGAATCTTTTGCGGCGGGCTTGCAGGCCCGGTCGTTGATTTGGCAACGACCCGGCGAGACTAGACCTCTGATGGATGACGCAAAAGCGGCCAAAGCATGCTTCGGAAACGCCCTACTCGAAATAGGGAAAATCTGATCCGTCCATGTAGGACGCCAGCCCCATACCCCCTTCTGGCCATTCCCGTCCTCACCCAGTACACTTGCGACAAATTCTTATTTGCATCCAGATATGTCGTCAGGGGAGCCTCGATGTCCACCGTTGTGTCCGACGGAGCTGCACACTTTGGCTTGGAAACGCTCTACCGCGAGCACAGCGGCTGGCTGCACGGCTGGTTGCGCCAGCGGCTGAACAACACCGCCGATGCCGCCGACCTGGCCCAGGACACCTTCATCCGGGTGCTGCTGGCCCGCACCGCGGGCACGCTCAATCAACCGCGCCACTACCTGGCAACCATCGCCCGTGGCCTGGTCATCGACCTGTACCGCCGCCGCAGCCTGGAAAACGCCTACCTCGAAGCCCTGGCACAGCAACCGGAACACTACGCGCCCTCCGCCGAAACCCGGGCCGCCATCCTCGATACCCTGATGGTAATCGACCGCATGCTCGATGGCCTCGGCCCACGCACGCGGGCAATCTTTCTCGCCGTGCAGCTCGACGGCCTGAGCTACGAAAAAGCCGCTGAGCGGCTCGGCGTTTCGGTGACCACCGTGCGCAAGCACCTGGCCCGCGCACTGATGCATTGCCTGCTGATCGAGGGTGCATGAAGGCCATTCTCGCCGACGCCGTGGACTGGTATGTGCGCTTGCATGACAGCCATGTCGATGACGCCACCCGCGCCGCATGGCAAGCCTGGCACGCCGCCGACCTTCGCCACGCCGCTGCCTGGGCGCGGCTGGAACAGCTGCAATGCCGCCTGGGCAACGCCCCCAGCGGCGCCGCGCAAACGCTGGAAGTCGCCCGGCGAGATCGACGCCATGCCGTGAAGGCTTTGGGCTTGTTGCTCGGGGTCGGGGTGGTCGGTTGGCAAGGCTATCGGGCCTCGCCGTGGCATGCCGATTATTCGACGCGGGTCGGCGAGCGGCGCCAGCTGACCCTGGCCGATGGCACGCGCCTGGACCTCAATACCGACAGTCGTGTGGATGTTCGCTTCGATGCCGGTCGGCGCCTGATCCATCTGCACCAGGGCGAGATCCTGGTGGAAACCGCCAAGGACCCGCGCCCACTCAGCGTGCGTACCGCCGAAGGCGAGGTCCTGGCCCTCGGCACCCGGTTCAGCGTGCGCCAGGACAATGGCCTGTGTCATGTAACAGTGACCGCCCATGCCGTGGAAGTGCGCCCCGACCGAACAGCCCAGGTGGTGCGCATCGATTCCGGTTACAGCTTGAGCTTCAGCGCCGACACCGTCGGGCCGCTAACTCCCCTGCCCCTCGGCGCCCAGGCCTGGGCCCAGGGCATGCTGGTCACTGTCGATTGGCGCCTGGGCGATGTGGCCCATGAGCTGTCGCGCTACCGCCCCGGTTATCTCGGTTGCGCCGCCGAAGTCGCCGGGCTGCGCCTGTCCGGTGCCTTCAACCTCGACGACACCGACCTCGCCCTGGCCAGCCTGGAAGACGCCCTGCCCGTCCGCGCCCGGCGCATGACCCGCTACTGGGTGCGCCTTGAGCCACTCGGCATCGGTTAAAGCAACTGCCCACCACCTTCCCCTCACATCCCTGAGAATTTTTCGCATTTAGGGGTGACAGATTTCTTTCACTGCTTCGGCTCTAGAGGACGCGCGCATCAGCCGCGCCCAAGCCAACCAGAACAGGAACCCCCTTTCATGTCCGCACGCCGTACCTCGCTAGCCTGCAGCATTCGCCAGGCGACCCTCGCGCTGAGCCTTTGCGGTGCCGCGCTGGCGACCTCGACCGCCTGGGCCGCCCCGCAGCGCTACGACATTCCGGCCGGCAGCCTGGCTTCGGCGATCAGCCAGTTCGCCGCCGCCAGCGGTGTGACCATCAGCTTCAGCCATGACGAAACCACCGGGCTGCAGTCTTCCGGGCTGCGCGGCAGCTTCGAGCTGGAGCAAGGCTTCGCCACGTTGCTGCAGGGCTCCGGGTTGCGGGTGCAGCCGATGGGCGAAAAGCGCTATGTGCTGAGCAAGGCGCCCACTGACGGTGCCGTCGAGCTGGGCGCGACCAGCATCGACGCCATGGGCCTGGGCAGCACCACCGAAGGCACGGGCAGCTACACCACGGGCTCGGCCAACACCGCGACCGGGCTGCGCCTCTCCGCCCGCGAGACGCCGCAGTCGGTCAGCGTGGTCACCCGCCAGCAGATCGAAGACCAGAACCTGACGGACGTTGCCCAGGTGCTCGAGCAAACCCCGGGCGTGGTGGTCAGCAGCATGGGGCCGGCCGGAAGCGACGGTAACCATATCTATGTGCGTGGTTTCGAAGTCGGCAGCATCCAGGTCGACGGCGTCAACCGCCCCGACACCTATGGCTTTCGCGACGACCTCGCCGACATGGTCTCTTACGACCGGGTGGAGGTGGTGCGCGGGGCCACGGGCCTGATGTCGGGGACTGGCGACCCCGGCGCCACCATCAACCTGATCCGCAAGAAGCCGACCGCCGAGACCCAACGCAAGCTGACCCTCAAGGCCGGCTCGTGGGACAACTACCGCACCGAGCTGGACGTGTCCGGCAAGTTGTCGGAGAGCGGCCATGTGCGCGGGCGCTTCGTGGCGTCGACCACCGACAGCCAGAGCCATATCGACCGCCAGTCGCTGAAAAAGGAAGTGGCCTACGGGGTGGTGGAATGGGACGTCACCGACAGCACGATGCTGACCGTGGGGGCGGAATACCAGAAGATGGACAGCGACGGCGCTGGCAACCATGGCTTCCCGATGTACAACACCGATGGCAGCCACTTCAACCCTTCGCGCTCGTTCAACTCCGCCTCGGACTGGAGCTACCACAAGCGCCGCGCGAAGACGCTGTTCACCACCCTGGAGCACCAGCTGGACAACGGCTGGCAACTGAAGCTCAACGCCGAGCACAGCCGCCGCAGCTACGACGACGCCTTCGCCACCGCCGCCAGCGGCACCGTCAACCCCGATGGCAGTGGCATCAGCACCTGGACCGGGCGCTGGGCGGGCGAGCCCCGGCAGACGTCGTTCGATCTCTCGGCCAACGGCCCGTTCGAACTGTTCACCCGTGAACACCAAGCGTACCTCGGTGCCAGCCACTACCGGGCCTACTACCGCAACAACGGCTACCCGCTCTGGTCGCTGCAGAGCATCGACAACATCCACACCTGGGACGGTTCGCTGCCGATTCCGGACGCCATCCACGCCAAGTCCACCAAAGACGCGCTGGACGAAACCCAGGACGGCCTGGTGGCGTCGGTGCGCTGGAGCCTGGCCGACGACCTGTCGCTGATTACCGGGGCGCGGGTGATCGACTGGAAACGCGACGAAGCCAACACTACCCTGGCCACCGGCGACACCAGCCGCACCTCGCGCAGCGAGACCGGGGTCGTCACGCCTTACATGGGGCTGGTCTACGACCTCAACGAGAACTGGTCGGCGTATGCCAGCTACACCACCATCTTCAAGCCGCAGAGCAAGCAGGATGTCAGTGGCGGCTACATCGAGCCGGAAGAGGGCGTGAACTACGAACTGGGGCTCAAGAGCGAGTTCTGGGACAAGCGCCTGACCACCGCGTTCAGTGTCTTCGAGGTGCACCAGGACAACCTGGCCGTGGCGGACGGCAGCAACCTCGCCCCCGATGGCAACCAGGCCTACCGCGCCGAGTCGGGTACCAAGACCCGTGGCTTCGAGATGGAAATGGCGGGCGAGGTCCTGCCCGGCTGGCAAGTCTCCGCCGGCTACACCTATGCCGTGGCCAAGGACGCCGATGGCAAGCGCCTGCTGACGGACGTGCCACGTGACACCCTCAAACTGTTCACGAGTTATCGCCTGCAATCCCTGCCGCAGTTGAAAGTGGGCGGTGGTGTACGCTGGCAAGGTGCCGAGTACTCCAAGAACGCAGGGCCCGATGGCGAGACGTTCAACCAGGGCGCCTACAGTGTGGTCGACCTGATGGCGCAATACACGTTCACGCCGCAAACCAGTGTCGCCCTGAACCTCAACAACGTGTTCGATGAGAAGTACTACACCGCGATCGGCTCGCGGGGTTGGTATGGCACCCCGCGCAGTGCCACGGCCACGTTGGTCTATGCGTTCTGACCCAAGGGTGTGAAACCTGGTGGCCTCTCGTGCGAGGGGCCACCACACGGCGAATGATAGCCTTTTAGAATCACCGCGCAGTCTCTACAATCATGCCCCGATTTCCCAGGAAGCTCTGCATGACTGTCTTCACACGCCTGTGCCTGTGCATTGGCCTCGCCCTCGGCGGTTGCGCTGCCGTCCCCCAGAATCAGGTGGCACCCGTCACCCTGCCGTCACCGGTGAACGAGGCGCAAAAGCCGAGTGTCCATGTTTCGGTCAGCCACTACTTCGGCACCCCGTTACCCCACCAGTTGGCGGGTTCGCTCAAGAACGCTGCCTTGGAGATGGACACGCAACGCTTGCAAAGGCTGGCCGCCCTTTCCCCGCTCGCCCCCGCCGGCGTGCAGCAGAACACCACGCAACAGGTGCGCCAGATACTCGACGAAACCGGGTTGTTCGCGCATGTCAGCATGAATGACGAAGCGGCGCGCCCTGGTGATTACCAGCTGGACCTGAGTGTCTACACCTACTGGCCGTTCAGTGCCGGTGAGGCACTGGCAAGCATGGCCACACTGGTCACCCTGGGGCTTGTCCCCAGCAGCCGGCCACAGGAATTCAAGTTGATACTGAGCTTGCATGGCCCAGACAGGCAGCCTCTGGCCTGGGCTGCCAACAGCGATGCGATTGACCAGCGGGTGGGCCTCGTCAACCTGGTGCGGCTGGGTGATACGGAGGAAAAGGCCGAGTACGACACGCTCAAGCGTCAGGTCAATGCGCTGCTGTTGAATGCGGTGATGCCGGAGCTACTGTAGGAGCGGCTTTAGCCGCGATGCAGACAACGCGGTTTGGCACCCGCTTTGCGGGTGATCGCGGCTGAAGCCGCTCCTACAGGGGCCGTGGCAAGGCCGCTCTCACGTCCCTTGCTTGAACAGCTCGCCCTGCCCTTCGAAATGCGCGCTGCAGCGCACGAACGCCTCGGCCTGGCGATACTCCATGGCCAGTTCGAGGTAGCTGCAGCCCTCGTCGAACAGCCGCCCCATCAGGAACCGGTCCGATTCCGGGATCCGGTAGGCATCGAGGTTGTCCACGTCCGCCCACACCAGCGGGTGCTTTTCCTCGACCAGCGTGGGCCGGGCCTTGGCCTCGAAGCTGTAGACGAAGATCAGCCAGTTCCAGTCCGGCGACCGCGAGTAGTCGTACACCAGCCCACGCGGGCGCAGCGGCTCGGTAATCGCGTAGCCCGTCTCCTCGGCGAATTCGCGGCGCGCGCAGTCGATGGGGATTTCACCGAACTCGCACTTGCCGCCCGGCGGCAGCAGGAAACCGCGGTAAGGCGCCGTCTGCCGGTCCAGCAGCAGTACCTGCCCCTCGTAGGTGCAATACACCAGGGTGCTGAGCCTGGGGCTCATCGATCGTTCCATCAGAAGGTCTTCCAGTTGAAGTCGTTGGCATTGTCGCACAGCAACCCCACGCGCCCGCCCATGCGCACCCCGCGCTTGCGGTAGTCGTCGCTCACCGACTCGAAGGCGAAGGTCGACAGGTCGGCGAACAGGGTGTCGGCATTCCTGACCAGGAAGAACAGCTTGCTGCGCAGGTCATATTCCATGACCAGCCGCAGGGTTTCTTCGTTCACCGTATCGCACTCGACGATCACCCCGAACTCGCCGAAGTACGACGTCGGGTACACAACGCGTCGCACAGGAATGCCCTTGCTTTCGAGGAAGCCGTACATGAACGTCTCGTTCTGCAGGCGCATCAGGTCCAGGCCTGACTCCTTGCCGCAGAAGATCCCGAAGAACAGCGGGTTGTCCCGCGCGTGGATCGCCTCGACGGTCAGCTCGAAGCCCACGGTCTTCTCGCTGTAGTAGCCCTTGAACTCGCAGAACGGCCCTTCGTCGATCATCTTGCCGTTCAGGCTGGCGTGCAGCACCAGCTCGCTCTCGGCCGGCACCGCCGGGTAGTCGCCCTGGCGGCACAGGTCGATGGGCGCGTCGGCGATGGCCGAGGAGAACACGTAGCTGTCCACGTCCGCCGGGATCTTGCTGGCCCCGCCGATATAGGCCGCGATCGGCCCACCGTTGAACAGGCTGACCTTGACCTCGCCCTCCTCGCGCAGCCGCTCGTGGATGATCGCGTGGGCGTCGGTACGCGGGTCGATGAACACCGCGATGGTGCGCCCGTCCTTGATCTCGCCGCGGTAGAAGCCCAGGTTGTAGCGCCCGGCCTTGTCCTGCACGCAGAACACGAACGAGGTCAGGTAGCGGCCGCCGTCACCCGGCTGGTACTTGAGAAACGGCAGGTCGAGCAGCGACCAATCCATTCGCAGGAACGCCCAAGGCGCCCGCACGGGGGCACGCTGGTCGGCGTGCACCCCGCGCGCGCGCCGGGCGAATTCCGGCTGCACGTTCTCTTCGTTCAAGCCCAGCCCGCGCAACATCAGCTCACGCTTGAAGGCGTTGTCCACATAGGGCACCCCGGAAGCGCAGGCGACGTTGCTGAACTTCACCACCGGGTAGGCCTTGAGGTCGTAGTGCTGGTGCAGGTAGCGCGAGATCTCGAGGTCGGTCTCGAACAGGCCCGCGACTTCGTCGACGCGGGCCTCGCTGAGTAGGCTTCTCATCAGGCGTCGATCCTTCTTTCCCAGGGGAAGCGCACCCACTCGGTGACTTCCCGGGCATGGAACTCGACCATCTCGTTGACCTGGGCGCGGTCGCCGTTGGCGGCGTTGAACACCAGGCTGGCGACATAGATGTCGCGCCCGTCCACGCCGTACTGCTCGCGGATGAAGCGCACGGTCTCGCCGCTGCCGACGATGTCCTCGATCACCAGCCATTTCTTGCCGGCCTGCGCCAGGGGGCTGATGTCCACCAGCTGCGGGGCGGCCTTGCGTGAGTCGACGCCATCGGACAGGTTGCGCCGGATCGACAACGTGGCCACTTCGCGCACGCCCAGTTCGTGGGCGACGATCACCGCCGGCACCCAGCCGGAGCGGGCCACGCCGACGATGGTGTCGAAGCTGTAGCCCGACTCGCGCACCGCCTCGGCGATGGCCAGTGACAGTTGCTCCACATCGTTCCAGGTCAGGTTAATCATGGCTGAGCACCTCGGCCTTGTAGTCGATGGGGTGCTTGGCCGCGTCCAGGGCATGGGGGCGGCTTTCCTGGCTGGTCTGCACCGACACCTCGATGAACTCGTGGCGCTCCAGCAACTGCGGGTAGTCGCTGGCGCCGCAGTAGCTGAAGCCCGACTGCACGCCGCCGATCAGCTGGTACAGGTAGGCGCGCAACGGGCCGGCGTACTCGAAACAGGCCTCGATGCCCTCAGGCACGTAGCGCAGCAGTTGTTCTTCGGTGATCTTCTGGCCTTGCAGGCGCTTGAGCTCGAGGTTGGTGCCGAAGGTGACGAAGCCGCGGGTCAGCTTGAAGCGCTTGCCGGACACCTCCAGCAGCTGCGCGGCGCTTTCGTCGGTGCCGGCGAGCATGCGCCCGAGCATCACCGCGTGGGCGCCGGCGGCCAGGGCCTTGACGATATCCCCGGAGCTGCGGATACCGCCGTCGGCGATGATGCTGACGCCCGCCTCCTTCGCCGCCGCGGCGCATTCGAGGATGGCGGTGAGCTGCGGCACCCCGGCGCCGGTGACCGAACGCGTGGTGCAGACGCTGCCCGGGCCGATGCCGACCTTGATCACGCTGGCCCCGGCCTTCGCCAGGTCGAGCACGCCTTCGGGCGTGGCGACGTTGCCGGCAACGATCGGGATATCGCCCAGGCGTTCCTTGACGTTGGCGATCGCGGCGATGGCATGGGTGGAGTGGCCGTGGGCGATGTCCAGGGTCAGGAAGTCCACATCGCACGCGGCAAGGCCGGCGGCGCGCTGCAGGTAATCGTCGACGATGCCGATCGAGCCGCCGACCTTGAGCCGGCCCTGGCTGTCCAGGGTCGGCGCGAAGTCGGGCTCGCGCTGGGTCACCGGCGCGCTCTTCACTGCATGCACGAAGGCCACCTGGTCTTCGATGCTGCACATGCGGTGGACGATGCCCAGGCCGCCCATCCGCGCCATTTCCATGGCCATGCGGTCCTCGGTGCACCACTGGGTGTTGGCCGAAATGATCGGCACGCTCAGGCGGCCGAGGCCCTTGAGCTCGACACCGATATCGGCCTCCTTGCGGCTGGCCAGGTGGGTTTTCTTGGGCACCAGCAGCACGTCGTCGAACACATAGCCCTTTCTAAACATGCTGCGCGCCTCCCACATTACCGGCCGGGTACTCGGCCCAGCAGTTGGGGGTTTCGTACACGCGGATGGTGTCCACGCGCACCTGCGCGGCGCCGTGGCCGAGGGTGGCGACCTTGTCGCTGAGCAACTCGTACCAGTGCTTGGCCAGCGCCTCGGCGGTGGGCGAGAACGGCACCAGGTAGATCTTCATCCCTTCACTGTTGGTCAACGGCAGCGCCACGCCGGAGGTGCGCACATCGCGGGCCGGGCCGTGGATATCCAGCACCTGCAGCAGGTATTCGTCCTCGGCGTCGACGATCAGTGCGTGGTCGCACAGTTCGTCGATGCACTGCACCATGGCGTCCTTGGCAAAGCTGAAGTCCAGCACCATGCCGGTCTCCGAGCCATGGGTGGCGAGCTCGTCGGCACTGCAGGTCATGTGCACCGAGTAACGGTGGCCGTGCAGGTTGCGGCACTTGGAGCCATGGGAGCGGATCCGGTGGCCGGCGTCGATTTCGATCTTGCGGTCGATCTTGAACATGTCAGTCTTCCCTTACTGAGAGTGGTGAACGCCATTGCCCCATGGCAACGCGGCGGCGGTGTAGAACTCGCCGCGCTTGATCGAGTCGCTGTCCAGCACGCCCGAGAAGTAGGTGGTGGTCATGTTCGCGTTGGGTTTGTAGGCGCCGCGGGTGCACAGGCAGTTGTGCTTGGCGCGGATGATCACCCCCACGCCTTTGGGGCGCAGCACTTCGTCCAGGGCCAGGCCGATCTCCGAGGTCAGCCGCTCCTGGATCTGCAGGCGCTTGGCGAAGATGTCCACCACCCGGGCCAGCTTGGACAGGCCCACCACCCGGCCATTGGGGATGTAGCCGACGGTGGCGTTACCCACGATCGGCGCCAGGTGGTGCTCGCACATCGACTCGAAGTGGATGTTCTGCAACATGATCAGGTTCTTGTAGCCGGCCACTTCTTCGAAGAACTTCTCCAGTACCCGATACGGATCCTGGGAATAACCCACGGTCTGCGCGACCATCGATTTCAAGAAGCGCTCCGGGGTTTCATGCAGGCCCTGGCGAGTGGTGTCTTCACCCAGGTAATCGAGAATATCGATAACGCCTTGACGGGCTTTGGCGTGGGAACGTTCTTTATCGTTTTGCATGGTCATATCCTTATGGAAGATTCAGCAGCTTGTGCAATTGCATATTCAATGTGTAACCCTGGCGGGTGGCCACATCGATACAAGCCTTGAGGTTGTCCTTGTTGCGTTGCTCGTCGTAGTCATCGCGCGGCATGACATAAACCGGCTTGCCCTCGGGCGGGCGGAACAGCCGGGCTTTTTTACCGGCCCGTTGCGTGGAAGTGCCCGGCAAGCCATCGACTTCGTCGACTTCGCCATGGGCCAGTACATATTTGTAGTGGGTGATGATCTCGATCATGCGCAGGTCCAGCACCGGCGTCTTCGGGCTGCACACCACGGTGACATCCTGCCCCGTGGGGATGGCCTGGTAGATCGTGCCGTTGGTTTCGATCTGAACCTTGAAGCCCTCGTCGAGGAACACCTGGATCAGTGGCGCGATGCTCTGGCGAAAGGGTTCGCCGCCCGTCAGCACCACCAGCTCGGGCACTGGAGCTTCGAGGCCGCGGATCATCTCGACAATGGCCTGCGGGGTCATCGACCAGCGAAACGCCTCGAACTGGGTGTCGCACCAGTAGCATTGCAGGTTGCATCCCGACAGCCGGACGAAGGTCGACGGCACCCCCGAATAAGGGCCCTCGCCTTGCAAGGTCCTGAACACCTCCTCCACCCAAAGGGTCTCGCTGTCAGGCGCTTTCTTTCTTATGGGGTTCTCGCCAAACATACCCACTCCCTGTTGACTGCACTACGCCTTCTGACATTGAAGAGGCGCACGCTGATAAAACGTCTGCAGGCAGGGAAGTTTCCAGACAAACAGATGCAAGCGGATAGAAAACGTGAGCGGTACTATCCACGCTCAATATGTATTTCCTCGACAGCCTGATCCCTGGCCAGTTCGCTTCCCTGCAGCGACTATATAAAGATGAACGCAGTAGTTGCGATCAATTGGCCATCACCCGATCCTGAGTGACAGCGCCTGTTTAATTGACTTGTATCATCTCGCCACGCACAGGATGTTATGCTTGGCGAGATCGATATATACGTGCGGTAAAACAAACTAGACCAGATAACCGAACCGTGCAAAATATCGATTTCGTTTATTCACGACCTTGTCATATACCCATAAGGAATAAAAACATCGCGTGATATCATGATTCTTCATGAGGTCGTGACCCTGAATTCCCGTACAGGAAAAAGGGACTTGAATCTGAACCCGAGCTTCGCTTGAGTCATCAAATGGACTGCTTCACCCGGCATCGGAGGCCGTTGCATGCTTGAACACAAATCCCCGACCCGCCGCCCCACGGGCGAGCTGATGATCCTGCTGGCCATGGCCGGGCCCTTGATGGCCGCCCAGCTGTCCAAGGTGGTCATGGTCTTCACCGACACCTACATGATGGGCCGGCTGGGCGCCGAGGCCCTGGCCGGCGGCGGTGTCGGCGCGTCGATCTATTCGTTCCTGACCTTCTCGTTTTCCGGGGTCATCTCCGGCATCGGCACACTGATCGCCATCGCCCACGGCTCGCGGGACATCACCAGCGTGCGACGCTCCTGCCAGAGCGGCCTGCTCATCGCCCTGCTGCTGGCGGCCCTGGGCATGCTGGTGCTGTGGCTGGCCGCGCCGCTGCTGCGCAGCCTCGGCCAACCACCGCAAAGCATCGACGCGTTCATCGCCTTCACCCACGCGGTGGCCTTCGCGCTGCCGGGCTACCTGGTGTTCATGGCCCTGCGCAACTTCGTCAGCGCCCTGGGCGACACCAAGCCGGTGATGGTCATCAGCATGGCCGGCGCGCTGCTGAACCTGGTGCTCAACCTGGTGATCATCAACCAGTGGTTCGGCATCCCCTTCCTGGGCCTGCGCGGCATCGGCGCGGTCACTGCCAGCGTGTCGCTGCTGATGGCGATCTCGCTGGCCGGCTACATCGCCATGACGCCCCGCTATCAGCCGTACCGGATCTTCGAGGGCATCTTCGACATCGACTGGGGCATCCTGCGCCAGGCCTTGCGCTTCGGCATTCCAGTGGGCCTGTCGTTTGCCATCGAGCTGAGCCTGTTCACCTGCGCGGCACTGATGATGGGGCACTTCGGCGTGGTGGTGCAGGCCGCCCACCATGTGGCGATGCAGGCGGTGCTGATCGCCTTCGTAGTGCCCATCAGCCTGTCCAGCGCCACCTCCTACCGGGTCGGCCAGCTGGTGGGCGCCGGCCGCGTGGCCGAGACCAAGCGCGTGGCGCGCATCGGCCTGGCCTGCGGCGCGGTCGCCTCGTTGATCTTCGCCCCGCTGTTCCTGGTGTTCCCCACCGAGATCGCCAGCCTGTTCGTGCACGCCGGCACCGCCGACAGCCTGTTGCTCAAGAGCACCGTGGCCAGCCTGCTGGCCGTGGCGGTGTGGTTCCTGTTGTTCGACGGCGCGCAGAACATCCTGCTGGGCGCGCTGCGGGGGCTGAAGGCGCTGAAGACCTCACTGGCGCTGGTGGCGATCTTCTACTGGGCCATCGCCCTGCCGACCGCCTATGGGCTCGGCATCCACCTGGAGCTGGGGCCCCGCTACATCTGGGCCGGCCTGGCCATCGGCCTGGCGGCGGCAACCTTCGCGATGTACCTGGGGCTGGAGCTGATCGTCAACCGGCAGACGCGTGAGGCGCAGGTGCCGAGGGCGGTGGTGCTGACGTCGGAGATGAAAGGCAGTTAAGGGCATTGAGGATTCGCCCACTCACCGGTAGGAGCCAGCCTTGCTGGCGAAGGCCACACCGCAGTCCCGCGTCGGACCTCGTTCGCCGGCAAGCCGGCTCCTACACGCGTCCCCCTGTAGGAGCGGCTTCAGCCGCGATCACCCGCGAAGCGGGTGCCAGGCACCGCGTCGCCTGCATCGCGGCTGAAGCCGCTCCTACAGAGGCCTCAGGGTTTCCCCCATGGCCGAACACCCCCGCCTTAGTATCATTTCGCCCTCACGGAGCACCCGGGACCCCAGCGTCCCCCGCCTAGGAAGGCCCTTTCACGATGTCTGCCGCACCCGCCGATGCCGCGCTCACCACGCGCGACATCCAGATCGCCATTGCCCCCCTCGACACCCTCCTCAGCGAAGACCTCGGC